>NZ_JBINJD010000046.1:0-31772 GCF_043951915.1 Alienimonas sp. DA493
GCGGCCGGGGGGGGGGGATCGTCTTTGCGGCCGCGCGAGGTGGGGCGCCGCATGCGCGTGCGGCGGCGCCCATGCAGAACGGTGCCGGGCTTCGTCCGCGGCTGCGGGTGATCCGGTCGACAGGGCTTTCGGGAGCGACCAGACTTTCGCCGATTCGACCTATCGGCTCCTTCCGATCCTGCGGAGTTCCTTCGTGACGCGGCGCCTCCTTCTCCTCCCGCGACGTCGCTTCGTCCGGCGGTTCGCCCGCTCGGCCTGGGGCGCGGCGCTGGCGTTCGGGCTGGCGCTGCTCGGGACCACGGCTCCGGCCGGCTCGAGGCCGGAACCGCCCGCGGCCTCCCTCACGCCCAATCCCGACTTCGAAGCCGACGGCGACGGCCGGCCGGACGGCTGGGCGAGTCTCCCGGAGGGCGGCTCCTGGTCGGTGGAGGACGGCAACCGCTTCCTGCGGCTGACCAGCTCGAAGCCGGGCGAGACGGTGATGTTCTATCAGGAACTGGCGGTTCCCGAGGGGGTGGAGGCGTTGAAGCTCTCCTGGCGGCAGCGGGTCACGGGGCTGGCGGTCGGCCGGCAGCCGTGGTTCGACGCCCGCATCATGATGGAGTTCCTGGACGCGTCGCGGGAGAAGGTGAGCCCCGGCCCGCCCGCGCCGTCTTCGCGGAAGGACACCGACGGCTGGGTCGAGCGGGAGGTCGAGTTTCTCGTGCCCGCCGGCGCCCGCACGTTGAAGTTCATGCCGTCGTTGTTGCAGGTGGAGGCCGGCACGTTCGATCTGGACGAGGTCGCCCTGCGGCCCGTCGACCCCGGTCCGATTCGGGAGGCGCTGGACCGGAAGACGGCCGCCCGCCACGCCCAGCTGCAGGCCGAGGCGGAGAAACGGCGGGCCAAAGCCGCCGTCCGCCTGGCGGAGCAGGGGACGCTCCTTTCCAACGGGGACTTCGAGACGCCCGACCCGAAGAACGGCGATCGGCCCGACGACTGGGGGCTGCCGAAGGCCGGCGGGAGTTGGTTCACGGAGGACGGCAACCGCTTCCTCCGGCTGACCGTGCCAAAGCCGGGGGCGATGGTGATGGTCTATCGCACCTTCGACATCCCCGCCGACGTGCGGGCGCTGGAGCTCTCCTGGCGGCAGCGGGTGACCGACTTGAAAACTGGCGAGGCGCCCTGGCACGACGCCCGCATCCTCATGGAATACCAAGGGATCGACGGCAAAAAACTCAGCGGCTCGCCTTCGCCGGCGTACACGCAGAAGGACACCGACGGCTGGGTCGAGAAGACGAAACGCTTCCTCGTGCCGGAGGAGGCGCTGACGCTGGTCCTGATGCCCTGCCTGTTCGAAGCGAAGGCGGGCACGTTCGATTTGGACGATCTGGTTCTCAAACCGACCGACCCGGAACCGCTGCGGATCGCCGCGGAGCGGCGGGAGGCCGAACGTCGGGCCCGCGACGTGCCGCCCGAGGAGCCGCAACGGGAGAACTGGCCGAGCGAACTCCGCGTGGTCGGCAATCGACTGCACGACGCGGCGGGCAACGAGGTCTGGCTGCAGGGCGTGAACGCCGGCGGGTTGGAAACGCTGCCCGCCGACCGGCAGGTCGTCAAATCCGTCGTCGTGGCGATCGACGAATGGAAATCGAACTGCGTCCGCGTGCCGATTAAGGAGTCGTTCTGGTACGGCGAGAGCGTCTATCAGAAGGACGGCGGCGAGGAGTACCGGGGGATCGTCGATCAGATCATCACCCTCGCCGCGAACCGCGGGGCGTACGTGGCGATCGACCTGCACCGCTTCCGGGCGCCCAAGCCGGAGCACGCCGCCTTCTGGAAGGACTTCGCGGAGGAATATCAGGACCACCCCGCCGTGCTGTTCGACGTCTTCAACGAACCGCACGGCCTGACCTGGGAGGTGTGGCGCGACGGCGGTTGGGTCGGACTGCCGGAGGGGGCTGACGAAGCGACGTTCCTCTCCGACGAGGAGAAGCGGGCCAACAACGCGTTCAAATCCGTCGGGATGCAGGGCCTCGTGGACGCGGTGCGGTCCACCGGGGCCAAGAACGTGATCATCGCCTCCGGGATGTTCTACGCGAACGACCTGACCGGCGTCGTGAAGGGCTACGCCCTCGACGACCCGGACGGGCACGGGATCATGTACGCCTGGCACACCTATAACTGGCACCCCGGCTGGGAGCGGATTCTGCCCGTCGCGGAGAAGTACCCGATCTTCGTCGGCGAGTGCGGCGCCGACGTGAAGAAGATGAGCTTCGTCCCCGCCGAGGACCAGGAGGATCCGTACACCTGGGTCCCCGACATGCTGGGGTTCATTCAGCAGCACCGCCTCAACTGGACCGGCTGGTGCCTGCACCCCAGGGCGAGCCCGGTGATGATCTCCGACTGGAGCTATACGCCCACGCCCTACTGGGGCGCGTTCGCCAAGCGGGCGCTCGCCGGGGAGCGGTTCGAGGCGAAGAAGCTCCGCTGAGGAAGAAGCTTCGCTGTGAGGGAGGAAGCCTCGCGGGCTCGCGGCCGATCGGGAAAACCGGGGGAATTCGTCGTCGCGTTTTCCCCCGGCGGAGCGCCCGGGGTATCATGAGGCGTTCTCACAAGCCGCCCGCCCTCCGCGTGAATGTCGTCAGCCGGTTCATCGCCCGAGGCCCCGGCTGACGAGCCGTCCGGGGGGGCGGAACCGCCCGCGGCGGTCGTCGGGGTGGGGGCGTCCGCAGGCGGATTGGAGGCGCTGAAGGCCTTCGTCTCGGGGCTGCCGGCCGAGAGTCCGCTGGCGTTCGTGGTCGTCCAGCACCTGCCCCCCGGGCATCGCAGCCGACTGGCGGAGTTGCTGGCGGGGCCCTCCGCGTTGCCGGTGAAGGACGTCGCGGACGGCGAGCGACTGCTCGCCGGGCAGGTGTACGTCGGGCCGCCGGGGACGTTGGTCACCGTCGGGACGGAGCGCCTGCACGTGCGGGACCGCGACCCGGAGCCGCCCGACGGCGGGCGGGCTCCGATCGACCGATTGCTGGAATCGATGGCGCAACGGTGGGGCGAGCGGTCCGCGGCGGTGGTGCTCAGCGGCCGCGGCAGCGACGGCTCCCAGGGCTTGCGCGTCGTGCGGGAGGCCGGCGGCTTCGCCGTGACGCAGACTCCCGGCACCGCCGCGGTCGAGGAAATGCCCCGCAACGCCCTGGCGACCGGGTTGATCGACGGGGACGCGGCCCCCAGCGAGATCGCCCCGCTGCTGCATGAGTGGTTCGACCGGCGGAAAGCCGTGGGCGGGGCCGCCGCGCCGCGTCGCGTCCCCCCGGAGCCGGACGCCGCCGTCCTGAAGGGGAACGCAGAGCCGGCCGGGACGGGATCTGAGGAGGACGACGGGGAGGTGCATGACGGGAACGCGCTCGACTGCCGCGAAGCGGACGAGTCCGAGGCGCGGGCCGCCCTGACCGGCATCCTCGCGCTCGTGCGTTCCCGCAGCGATCACGACTTCCGGCACTACAAATCATCGACTCTGATGCGGCGGGTCCGGCGGCGGATGAGCCTCCGCGGGGTCGAGTCGCTGGAGGAGTACCGTCTGCTGTTGGCGGACCGGCCGGAGGAATTGAACCAGCTCGTCGCCGACGTGCTGATCTGCGTCACCTCGTTCTTCCGGAACCCCGCGGCGTGGGCGGGCCTGGAGAAGGACGTGCTGCCGCGGCTGTGCCGCCGGGCGGCCGAGGAGGAGCGGAGCGTGCGGATCTGGTCGGCCGGGTGCGCCACCGGGGAGGAGGCCTACACCTTGGCGATGCTCGCCGCGGAGGCGGGCGACGGCTGCGGCGTGTCGGCGCAGGTGTTCGCCACGGACGTCAGCGAGACCGCGCTCGCCGCCGCCCGGGAGGGCGTCTATCCCCTGACGATCGAGGCCAGCGTCACGCCCGCCCGCTTGGGCCGCTTCTTCTTTCAGGAGGGGGACGTCTACCGCGTCAGCAAACTGCTGCGCCAGCAGGTCGTGTTCGCCCGGCACGACCTCACCGGCGACCCGCCGTTCTCCAGTCTCGACCTGATCGTCTGCCGGAACCTGCTGATCTACCTGGAGCCGGAGGCCCAGGACGCGATCCTGCGGCAACTGCATTTCGCCCTGCGGCCGGGCGGTTGCCTGTTCCTCGGCGCCAGCGAGAGCGCGACCCGGGGGGAGCGGCGGTTCGAAGTCGTCTCCAAAAAGCATCGCCTGTTCCGCCGCCCGAGCGCCCCCGACGCGGAGAGCGCCGGGGACGGCGGCGAGCCCGGCGGCTCCCCCGCCGTGAAGCCGCGGCCCTCGTTCTCGGCCGCCCGGCTGCGTCGGCCGCTCCGCCGACCGCGTCGGCGGGACGCCCCCGAAGCGGAGTTCCGGCGACTGGCGCTGGAGACCGGCGGGCGGGCCGCGGTGCTGGTCCGGCCGAACTTTCAGATCCTGTTCTCCGCCGGGCCGGTCGGCCGCTACCTCCAGGTCCCGCCGGGCGCCCCGACCGACTCGATTTTGGAGCAGGCCCGCCCGGGCCTGCGGAGCAAGCTGCGCGGGGCGATCCACGCCGCCAGCCGAGACGGCGTGGAGGTGGTGCACGGCGTCCGCGACCTCCGGGCCCCCGCTGAGGAGGGGCTCGTCGGCACAGGCGAAGACTCCGCCGTCGAAGGGGAGCGGACCGGCCGCGCCGGGGACCCGGTCATGGTCCGCATCCGCGCCGTGCCGGTGGAGGTGGAGGGGCACGACGAACGCCTGTTGATGGTTCACCTGACCGACGAACCCCTCGTCGAACCCGGCGGCGGGACCTCCGGGAACGGGAACGGGAACGGGAACGGGACGGCGACGGACGTCGCCCGCGTGCGCCAGCTCGAGGAGGAACTCGAGGAGCTGCGGCGGGAGCTTTCGGACACCATCGACCAGCTCGAAACCGCCAACGAGGATTTGGAGGGCGCCCACGAGGAGGCCCTCTCCATGAACGAGGAGCTCCAAAGCGGCAACGAGGAGTTGGAAGCCGGCCGGGAGGAGCTGCAAAGCCTCAACGAGGAGCTCACCACCCTCAACACGCAGCTGGAGACGAAGGTCGACGAGCTGGAGGGGCTGACGGACGATCTCCAGAACCTGCTGACGAGCACCCGGATCGCGGTGGTGTTCCTCGACAGCGGCCTGCGGGTGCGGCGGTTCACGGAGGAGGCCGGCGAACTGTTCCACCTCATCCGCACCGACGTCGGCCGCCCGATTGGCGACCTCGCCGACCGCTTCACCGAGGAGTTCGAGGTCCCCGGCGAAACCGAGGCCGCCGGCCCCGACGAAGGCGGCGACGGCGACGGCGACTCCGGCGAGGCGGTGCGGGAGGGCGACCTGGTGCGGACCGCCCGGGCGGTGCTCTCCAGCTTGAAGCCGGACCGCCGCGAGGTGCGGAGCGAGGACGGCCGCTGGTTCCTCCGCCGCATCCTGCCCTACCGCACCCGGGACAATCGCATCGAGGGCGTCGCCGTCACCTTCGTGGACGTCAGCGAGCTGAAGCGCACCCAGGCCGCCCTCGCCGAGCAGGAACGACTGGCCAGCCTGCGGGCCGACGAGATCGAATCGATCTACCAGCACGCCCCCGTCGGGCTGGCGGCGCTGAACCGGGACCTGCGCTACCTCCGCATCAACGACGCCCTGGCCCAGATCAACGGCGCCCCGGTCGCCGAGCATCTCGGCCGCACCCCGCGGGAGGTCGTGCCGGGGTTGGCCGAGGCGACCGAGCCGCTCATGCAGCACGTGTTGCGGACCGGGGAGCCGATCGTCGACCGGGTGATCCACGGGCAGACGCGGGCCGAACCCGGGCGGGAGCGGGTCTGGGAGGCGTCCTACTACCCGCTGCCCGGCCCGGACGGCCCCGACGGGGAGCCGGGCGGGATCAGCGTGGTGGTGCGGGAGGTCACGGAGTTGCAGGCCCTCGCCGAGGAACTCCGCCGCAGCGAGGAGCGGTTGCGCCGCACCATCGACGGGGCGACGGTGGGCATCGCGGTCGTCGGCGGGGACGGAGAGATTCGCCGCGTCAACGACGAACTGCTGCGGACGCTCGGTCTGGACCGCGACGCGGATCCCCGCCGGCTGGCGGAGCTGCTCCCCGAGTGGGCCGGCCGCGACGGGGACGCCAAAAAAGCGTTGACCGAGGGGCGGGCCGTGCCGCCGGCGGAGTTGCGGCTCCCGCGGGCCGACGGTTCCCGACTGCCGGCGCTCGTCAGCGCCGCCTCGCTGGGCGACGACGGGAACGGCGCCGACCACGCCCTGTTCATCGTCGACCTGACCGAACTGCGCGCCGCCGAGGCCCGCGTCCGCCGGGCCGCGGAGGTCCGCCGGCTGGCCCTGCACGCCGCGGACCTCGGCACCTGGCAGATCGACGGCCAAAGCGGCGTCATCAGTTGGGACGAGCGCTCCGCCGAGGTGAACGAACTGCCCGGCCGCTCCGGCGACCTCGACGCCGTCGTGGACGCCTGCGTGCACCCCGAGGATCGCGCCCGGGTTCGGGCGGAGATTGCCGAGGCCTTCGCCTCCGGCGCCGAGCAGTGGCCGCGCATGACCTTCCGGCTGCAGATGACCGACGGCCGCGTGAAGTACGTCACCTTCCAGGGCTGTCTGGACGGCCCCCGCGAGGAGAGCCGCGTCGTCGGCGTGGTGCAGGACGTGACGGCCTCCGAGGAGGCCGCCCGGGAACTCGCCCGGAGCGAACAACGGCTCCGCCTCGCTCTGGACGCCGGCCAGCTGGGCACCTGGGAGATCGACCTCGAAACCATGGAGGCCAGCTGGGACGACCGCACCACGGAGATCAACGGGTTGCCGCACGACCGCGACGGCCTGCACCGCGCGATCGACCAGTGCGTCCACCCCGACGACCGGGCGGCGTTGAAGGCGGAAATGGAGGCGGCGATCGCCTCCGGCGCCGAGCGGTGGGAGCCGATGGCGTATCGCATCCGCCCCGCCGACGGCGGCCCGGACCGCTACGTCGTGCTGCACGGCCGTCGGGACGCGGCGGCGAACCGGATCGTCGGCGTCATCCAGGACGTGACGGCCTCCGAGGAGTCCGTCCGGGCCGTCGCCGAAAGCGAGAACCGCCTGCGGCTCGCCGTCACCGCGGCCCGGATGGGCGCCTGGGAGTACCGCCCGCCGGCGCCCGAGGCGGACGCCCCTTCCGCCGAGGCGCCGCCGGACGGCGCCCCCGCCGTCGTCTGGGAGCGGTTCGTCACCGGCCCGCCCGGGAAGATGAACTGGTCCGAGGAGGCGCTGCGGATCCTCGGGCTCGATCCCGCCGAGGGGCCGGGACCGGACGCGGCGGAGTTCCTCGCCATGGTCCCGCCGGCCGATTACCCGTTGCTGGAGGCCGCCGTCGCCGCCGCGGTCGATCCCGACGGGGACGGCCGCATCGACGTGGAGCACCGCGTGGTCCGCCCGGACGGCGAGACCCGCTGGATCGCCGTCAACGGGGAGGTGACGTTCGAGGGGCAGGGGACGCACCGCCGTCCGGTGCGGCACGTCGGCACGATCCGTGACGTGACCGACCTGAAGCGGGCGGAGCGGGAACTGCGGTCCCTCACCGAGGACCTCGAACGCCGCGTCGCCGAACGCACCGACCAACTTCGCCGCCTCGCCGCGAAGCTGACCGCCGCCGAGCAGGAGGAGCGCCGCCGCATCGCCTACACCCTCCACGACCACTTCCAGCAATTGCTGGTGGGGATCAAAATGTGGGCGGAGTTGGCGCGGGAGGGCGGGGCGGACGGCGAGGAGGCGTTGGAACGACTGGCCCCGCTGGTGGACGAGGCGATCGACGCGTCCCGCACGCTGGCGGTCGATCTCTGTCCGCCGGTGCTCTACGACCGCGGCCTCGCCGAAGCCCTGCAGTGGCTCGGCCGCACCTTCGGGGACCAGCACCGCTTCGCCGTCGCCGTCTCCGTGCCGGAGGAGAGCGACCGGGCGGAGCGGGACCGGGTCGCCGAGATGCCCCGCCAGGTGGAGGCGTTCCTGTTCCAAAGCGCCCGCGAACTGTTGCTCAACGCGCTGAAGCACTCCGGCGGGCAGTCGGCGGCCGTCGCTCTCGCCCGGCCCGGGGGCGGGCTGACGCTGACCGTCCGCGATCGGGGCCGCGGCTGCGAGCCGGAGGAACTGCTGGAGGGCGGGCCGGCGCCGCAGGCCGTCGGCGGGTTCGGGCTCGCCAGCATTCGGGAGCGGGTCGAACTGCTGGGCGGCACGATGACGGTGCGCTCCGCCCCCGGCGACGGCATGGCCGTCACGATCGCCCTGCCGGCCGAGGAACTGGAACGACTGGACCGCGACCGGGCCGACGACGGCGTGGACGCCGCCCGCATCGCCGCCGATCTCCCCCGCGACCCCGCCGCCGTGGCCCGGGAGGCCGCCCCGCCGTCGGACGCCGTCCGGGCGCTGCTGGTCGACGATCATCGCGTCGTCCGCAGCGGGTTGGCGTCGCTGCTCGCCCTGCGGGGCGGCGTGGAGATCGTCGGGGAGGCCAGCGACGGGCTGGAGGCGGTCGAACGGGCGAAGGAACTGCGGCCGGACGTGGTCGTGATGGACGTCTCCCTGCCGAAGCTCGGCGGGGTCGAGGCGACCGCCCGCATCGTCCGCGAGGTCCCCGGCGTGCGAGTGGTCGGGCTGTCCATGCATTCCGAGGCCGCCGTCGGCGAGGCGATGCGGGCCGCCGGCGCCGAGCGCTTCCTCAACAAGACCGGCCCGTCCGACCTGCTGATCGCCGCCGTCCGCGGCGAACCCGTCGACTCCTTCGCCGCCCCCGCTGACAACGCCCCCGCTGACGACGGTGCCCCCGCCCCCGACCGGGACGCCCCCGCCGCGTCCTGAGCGCCAAGCGCGCCCTGATGGCCAAGAACGACCGCCGATTCGCCGAACGCCTGCCAAGTTGTGGCGTCGCAGGAACGGATCGGCCGCTCCCTCGCCGCCGCCGCGGAGAGTCCGGAGGTCCCCGCGAAGCACAGAGCCGCTTCGTCAGGCGGCTCGCTCCGGGGCGGTGGAGGGTCCTCTCGTCAGGCGGAGGAAGTAGAAGGCGAGGACGGCCGCGCAGGTCGCGCTGCCCAGCGTGAGCCCCGCCGCGGCCCCGACGACGCCCAGCGGGCCGGAGAGCAGCATGGCGCCGCCCGCCGTGACGAACAGGCCGGCGAGCATGGCCCGAAAGCTGAGGTCCGGCCGGTCGATCGCGGTGAGCCCGGCCTCGAAGGCGACCGAGAACGACCACGCGATCGGCGCCAGCCCCATCACGACAATCGCCGTCCCCGCGGCGGCGAACTCGTCCCCGTACATCGCGCGGAGCAGCGGGCCGGCGCCGGCCAACAGTCCGAGCCAGAAGAGTCCGGCGACGGTCGTCAGCAGGACCGCCGCCCGCAGGGCCACGCCCCGGACCGCCTTCGCCCCGCCGGTCCGTCGCGCGGTCGCCGTTTGCGGCACCAACAGGCTGCCCATCGCCAGAATCAGCGGGTTGAGCAACAGCACGACGTTCTGGGCGCCGGCGTACAGCCCGGTGGCGGCGACGCCCGCGGTCGCCGCGAGGATCCACTGCGGGGCGTTGCCCTGCGTCGTTCCGCACACCTGCCCGGCGAGAATCCAGCGGCCGAACCGCCAGTTGCGGCGCCAGTCCGCGGACACGCGCGTCCACCGCGGTACGAACTGCGACCGCCGCAGCGCCAGCCAGGTTCCCCCCGCCAACGCCGTGGCGGCGCCCAAAACCGCCAATGCGGTGATCGCGGTGAGGGCGTCGGTCAGCGCCAGCGCCGCCAACCCGGCGAGTTGCAGCGCCGCGAGGCCGGCGTCCACTGTCAGGGCCTGCCGCAGTCGCAGGTGGGCGAAGCTCATCCGCCGGGCGAACTCCCACAGCAGCGACAGCGGCGCCGCCCCCGCCAGAACCGCCAGCACGAGCCCCGCCCCCGTGGCCCCCGCCGCGACGCAAACGCCTGCCGCGATCAGGAGCGATGCGGCCAAGCCGGCGCCGAGGAGGACGTGGAAGGCCAACGCGCTGCCGGCGTACCGCCGGTCGCCCCGGCCCGTCCGCAGCACCGTGTAGGGTTTCGTGACGGTCGCGTCCTGCACGCAGCCGACGAGGATTAGCCCGGCCGCCGCCAGGGCATACACGCCCAGTTCCTCTGCCCCGGCAAAGCGGCCGACGGTGACGGTGGTGACGAACCGAGTGCCGGAGACGACCGCCTGATCCGCGATCGCCAACGCCGGATCGGACCGCAAGCGCCCGACCAGCGACCGCACGCCGCGCCACGGACCGGCGTCGGCGCCCGCAGCGGCGGCCGTCGCCGGCGCGGCGGACGCCCCGGGCGCCGGTCGTTCGGGCGCCGGTCGTTCGGGCGCCGGTCGTTCGGGCGCCGAGGCCGTCACAGCACGATCTTTCGCACGTGGAAGCCTTCCGCGAAGCCGCTCCCGGCGTTCGACTCGATTCCGCGGAGCCGCAGCGTCGCCTCGAACGTCTCCGGCGTGAACCACCGCCGGGTCCGCTGCGAGACGAAGGTCTCCGTCAGCAACCCGACCTTCCGCTCCGCGGTCGCGGCGTCCAGGGGGACGAACAGGTTCGGCCGGCCGAGGTCTCCCTCGTACTTCGGGATCTCGTATTCCAGCGTTAGGTGGTTCCGAAAGTGCTGCCACGTCAGGTCGGCGAGCGCCCGGTGGTCCTGGTGGGCGTCGTCGCGGCGGTGGGTGAAGATCAGATCCGGATCGGTCGCCGCGGCCAGCGTGCGGAAGCGGTCCTTGAGCGACGGGTCGAAGGGGAAATAGCCGTCGCGGAACCCTTCCACGTGCACCGTCGGCTCGGGAGCCCCGGCGCAGAATCGCTCGGCGCCGCGGAGGGCCTCCGCCCGTCGGACCTCGTCGTCGGCCCCGCTGAAGACGATCCAGGTGATCCGCAGCCCCGGGTTCGCCGCGACGAGCCGCAACAGCGTGCCGCCGCAGCCGATCTCAATGTCGTCCGAATGGGCGCCGAGGCACAGGACCTCGCGGAGGCCGGTGAGGGACGGGTGAAACATACGATCGCGGCGGGGGACGAACGGCGGCCGGGGCGGGACGCCGGGGGCGGGGGGGCGACGCTCAGGCGGCGGCCGGGAAGAGGCTGGGCTTGGCGTCGGCCGCCGCGGCGCCGTGCCGCCACAGCTCCCACGGGGCGTGGCCGCCGGCGTACAGGTCGTCGAGCATCTGCTTCTCCTTGAAGGTGTCCATGCACCCGAAGAAGCCCTCGTGCTTCATCGCCGACACCTTCCCGGCTTTCGCCAGCCGGTCGATCGGCTCGGCGACCAGGTCCTCGCCCGGCCCCAGCACGTCGAACACTTCGCGGTTCAGCACAAAAAAGCCGGCGTTGATCCAGGTCTCCGTTTCGGTCACGGCTTTCAATTCCCGCACGCGACCGTCCGGGGTCATGTCGACCGTGTGGAACGTCTGCGACGGCTTGACCGTCATGAACGTGGCGGCGGCCCGCTGGCGCTGGTGGAAGTCGATCAGCGTGGGCAGGTCCACGTCCGACAGGCCGTCGGCGTAGTTCGCCAGGAAGGTCTCCTCGCCCTCCAGATGCGAGCGCACGGCCCGCAGGCGCTCGCCGATCGAGGAGGTCGTGCCGGTGTCGACGAAGGTGATGTTCCAGTCGTGCAGGTCCCGGGCGGCGAGTTGCACCCGCCGGCTGTGCCGCCGACCCGTCTCCGGGGTCCCGCCCTCGCCGGAGCCGTCGCCGCCGCGGCGGTCGCCCAGGCCGCGGCGCTCCGGGCCGAACGACAGCGTGAAGTCGTTGGAGACGCACTCGTCGTACTCCAGGAAGTACCGCTTGAACGCCCGCGCCCGCCAACCCAGGCAGAGGATGAAGTCCGTGTGCCCGAAGTGGGCGTAGTACTTCATGATGTGCCACAGAATCGGCCGGTCGCCGATCTCCACCAACGGCTTGGGGATCGACTCCGAATACTCCCGCAATCGCATCCCGAACCCGCCGCAGAATAAAACGACTTTCATAGCGTTGGCAGTTCTTGTGAGAGGGGGCGGCGGAGAGCGGCGGGGCGGGCGGCGGTCAGAACACGTCGAGTTCGGGGATCGGCACGACCAGCTGCGCCCCCCACTCCCGAACGTACTCCAGTTGGGCGCTGATCTCCGGCCGCAGGTTCCACGGCAGGATCAGAACGTAATCCGGCTTCGTCTCCGCGATGCGCTCGGTCGGGTGAACCGGGATGTGCGTGCCGGGCAGGAACCTGCCGTGTTTATACGGGTTCCGGTCCACGACGTAGTCGAGGAAATCCTGGCGAATCCCGCAGTAGTTCAGCAGCGTGTTGCCCTTGCCGGGGGCGCCGTAGCCGACGACCGATTTGCCGTTCCGCTTGGCCGTGATCAGGAAGTCCAGCAGGTCGCGCTTCACCCGCTCCACGCGGCGGCCGTAGTCCTCGTAGGTGCTCATTTCGGTCAGGCCGGCGGCCCGCTCCCGCTCGCACAGGGCCTCGACGGCGTCCGTCACCGGCAGCGGTTCGCCCTGGTAGTCCGCGTCCTCGTGCCGGGCGTAGACCCGCAGCGAGCCGCCGTGGGTGGGGATCTCGTCCACGTCGTACAGCGTCATGCCGTGGGCGGCGAACACCTCCCGCAGGGTGAGCAGGGAGAAGTAGCAGTAATGCTCTTGGTAAATCTGGTCGAACTGCGTTTGCTCGAACATGTTGAGCCAGTGGGCGACCTCCACCGTGATCGTCCCGCCGGGCTTCAAAACCCGCTTCATCCCGCCGATGAAGTCGTTCAGGTCCGGCACGTGGGCGGCGCAGTTGTTGGCGATCAGCAGGTCGGCGGCGACGCCTTCGGCGGCCAGCTTCTCGGCCACCTCCACGCCGAAATACTCGACCCGGCTGGGCACGCCGATCTTCTCCGCCGCCGCGGCGCAGTTCGCCGCCGGTTCCACGCCGAGGCAGGGGACGCCCTTTTCCACGAAGTTCTTCAGCAGGTAGCCGTCGTTGCTGGCCAGTTCCAGCACGAAGCTGTCGCTCGTCAGGTTCAGCCGCTCGGTCATGCGGTCGGCGTACTCCTCGGCGAACTTCAGCCAGGAATCGCTGAAGGAACTGAAGTAGGCGTACTCCCCGCCGAAGATCTCCCGCCCGCTGACGAACTCCTCGACCTGGACCAGCAGGCACTTCTGGCAGACCCACGCCGAGAGCGGATAGAACGGCTCCATGCGATTGAGTTCCTCCCGGGTGAGGAAGTTCTCGCACAGCGGCGACATGCCGAGGTCCACCACCAACTGCCGCACCGGGACCGCGCAGAACCGACAGGGGCGATCGACGGAGACCGACGCGTCGGCGGCCGGCGACGTCGCCGCCTGGGACGGCGCGGCCTGGGACGAAGAGGCGGGGGCCGGGGCGGTCATTGTGGGCATGAAATCGCGGGGAGGGCGGGACGCGGGCGGCCGTCGGCCGTGGGAGATTCGGTCAGGAGGTCGTGCGACCGCAGGACGGCGGCGGCCCGGGCGACCGCGGGGAAGGGCAGCCCGGAGCGCTCGGCGACGTCCAGCAGCGCGTGCCGGCCGTCGCCGAGGTTCAGCGCCCACTGCACGGCCCGCTGGGCCGCGGCGGAGTCGGGCTCGGTCCCGAACGCGGCGTACAACCCGAGGGGGCCGAGCCGCGGTTCCCCGTACGGCTTGAGATTAACGTAGGTCCGATTTCCCTCGAGTACGTCGCAAATCGCGGCGCAGACCTCAACGGTCCCCCCCAAACCCGCCGCCGAGAGCCGCGACAGGTCGTCCGCGGAGGTGTGGTATTGCGAGTACTCCCCGTTCGGCGTGCGGGTCAGGCCGGCGACCGGCAGATCGAACCCCGGCGAGCAGAACTGCCGCTGGTCGTAGCCGAAGGGGACGAAGTCCCGCAGCTCGTACGGTTCGTCTCGGTGCTTCAACACGTGGGCCGCGGCCCGGTCGATCTGTGCGTCCCCCCGTCGGGAGCGCCGCAGGGTGAACGGGCCGTCGTCCCCGCAGCAGGCCAGCGTGAGGCCGGCGAAAACGCGGTCTGAGCAGTCCCGGTTCGCCGCCAGCCAGGCGATCGCCCCGACCGTCGCCGGGGCGAAGAGCAGGCGATACCCGAATCGCCGCCCGGGCCGGGCCGCGAGGGCGCCGGCCAACTCCGCGGCGACGGCCATCCCGCTGACGCCGTCGTGGGCCAGCGCCGGGTGGCAGGTGTGCGTGGAGATCAACACCTCGGCGGGCTCGCCGGTCGCCGGGCCGGGGGCGTCCGGCGGGAGGAACCATTCGGCGAGGGTCAACGCGCCGGGGGCGACGGTCGCGTCGATCCGCACCTCGTACTCCCGCTCCCCGCGGGCGGCGAGGGCGTCGTACTGCTCCTGAGAGACGCAGAACCCCCACGTCGCCCCCGGTTCGCAGGTGCGAAACGGCACGTCGGCCGGGCGGTCCGGGGCTGTGTGGAGATGCTCCTTCAATTCCGACCACGGCACGCGCCGGTCGATCGGGGCGGAACCGCTGAGGACGTGCAGGTTGCAGCGTCGGAAGTCGACCAGCCGGCCGGCGGCGGGGTCGGTCGGATCCGCGATCCAGGCGTCGCGGAGGTTCCACTCCGCGGGGGCTTCCCAATCGAGAATCGGCGTGCCGGTGGGGACCTCGTGCACGGCCCACTCGCCGGCGCCCGTCGGCAGGCGGTCCGCCAGCCGGGCGAGCGACCGCCGCACGCCGGCGCCGGTCTTCGCCCGATAGATGCCGAACAACTCTTCCGCCAGGCGCAGCGCCCGGGCGCCCGCGTCCGGGGCGGGGCGGAAGGTCGGCGGCTCGGGGGCGGGAGCCCTCAGTTGTACTTGCGGTAAACGACCTGCGAGGGCCGGCCAACGAGGTACTCCTCCGCCCCGTCCTCCAGCGCCCGGGCGTAAATCTCCATCGCGCCGTCGAAGGCGGCGACGGTCTCCTCCACGTCCCGTTCGGTGTGCGAATAGCTGATGACCAGCGACGGCCCGAACACGCCCCGCTTCACCAGTTCCTGAATGAACAGGCTGCGGTAGGCCTGATCCTGCTGGCCGTCGGGGCCGCAGTTGCCGAAGATGAGGTTGCACCCCGGGCCGAACAGCGGGACGAACTCGCTCAGCCCCCGCTCCTTCGCCGCGGCTTCGATGCCGGCCCGCAGCAGGTCGCCGCGGGCGGCCATCGTCTCGCAGACCGGTTCGTCCTGATAAATCTTCGCCACGGCCATGAAGGCGGCCAGGGCGTGCGTCTCGGCGCCGTGGGTCGTGGAAAGCAGGAACACCCGCTCCGAGTCGTGCCGCAGCCCGCCGAGTTCCATCAACTCCCGCTTGCCGGCCAACGCCGAAACGGCGAAGCCGTTGCCCATCGCCTTGCCGAACGTGGAGAGGTCCGGCTCGACCCCGTACAGCGTCTGCCCGCCGCCGTTGTGGTAGCGGAAGCCGGCGATCATTTCATCGAGAATATAAACCGCCCCCCGCTGCTCGCAGAGGGCTTTGGCCTTATGCAGGAAGCCGTCCTCCGGGGCGTCGTATTTGGCCGGTTCGAGGATCACCGCGGCGATCTCGCCGGGATGGGCGTCGAACAGCGCCCGCAGGCTGTCCAGGTCGTTGTAGCGGAAGGTGAGCGAGAGTTCTTTGACGCTCTGCGGGATGCCGGCGTCGATCGGCGTGGTGCCGATGAACCAGTCGTCCACGGAGAAGAACGGGTGATCCCCGCACAACGCCACGCGGTCCCGGCCGGTCGCCGCTCGGGCCAGCTTGACCGCAGCGGTGGTGGCGTCGGAGCCGTTCTTGCAGAACTTGACCATCTCCGCCGCCGGGACGAGGTCTAGGAAGGCTTCGGCGGCCTCGACCTCGATCACGTGCGGCCGGGTAAAGTTCGTGCCCAGCGGGAGGGCCGCCCGCACGGCGTCCAGCACCGGCTCGTAGGCGTGCCCCAGCCCGACGGCCCGGCAGCCCATGCCGTATTCAATATAGCGGTTGCCGTCCGCGTCCCAGACGTGGCAGCCCTTGCCGCGGACGAAGAACGGCGGGGCGTTCTCCGGGAATTGATCGTCCCCCTTGGCGTAGGTGTGGCACCCGCCGGGGATCAGGTCGTGGGCCCGCCGCTGGAGCGCCCGGGTCGCGGGCGAGACGGGCGCGGCGAGAAGCGGGGGCGGGGCGATCACGGGGGAGGGGGCGGGCTGGCGGAACGAACTCGCGAGCGCGGCGGGCGAGACTTTACCGTACCTGCTGAACCGGGAGGTTAGGGCAATCCGGCGGTCCGGGCGGACGTTTCGCCGATTCGCGGACGGCCCTGGCGGAGAGGCGGGTCGGACCGGCTGCGGCGTGCGAATTCACGGTGAAAACCCCCGGGCGACGTCCCGCCGGGGCCGCATCGCCGCTTCGTACGCCGCGATCTGCTCTTCGCCGATGCGGCGGGCGGCGGCGGGATCGTCGCGGTACTGCTTGTACCAGTGCGCCGTCTGCCGCAGGGCTTCCCGCACGTCCCAGACCGGCTTCCAGCCCAGCACGCTCATCGCTTTATCGATCGCCAAATGCAGCAGGCCGGCTTCGCGGGGGTGGTCGCCGCCGCTCTCGTCGGTCCATTCCCCGGCGCCCCATTCCTCGAACAGGATCTCGACCACCTCCCGCACCGACAGGGCGTGCCCGGGGAGCGGGCCGATGTTGAACCCGCCCAGCAGCGGTTTCACATCGTCCTCGTCGGCGATCAGCAGCCCGGCGGCGAGCGTCAGGTAGCCGTCCAGCGCCTGCAGGACGTGCTGCCACGGCCGATAGGCGCCCGGGCTCCGCAGCGGCACGGAATCCCCGGCGTTCAGGGCGGCGATCACGTCCACCACCAGCGCGTCGCGGGTCCAGTCGCCCCCGCCGATCACGTTGCCGGCCCGGACGCTCGCCAGCCGCACGCCGTGTTCCACCAGCCGGTGCGAGGGGAAGAAGGAATGCCGGTAGGAGCGAATCGCCAGCTCCGCCGCCCCCTTGCTGCCGCCGTAGGGGTCGTGGTCGCCCATAGGGTCGGTTTCGCGGTAGCCCCAGACCTGCTCCACGTTTTCGTAGCATTTATCGCTGGTCACGCAGACGATCGACACCGGTTTCGCCCCCCGGGCGGATCGCCGTCGGACGACCTCCAGCACGGCGGCGGTGCCCATCACGTTGACGTCGAACGTCTCGAACGGCTCCTCGTAGCCGGTCCGCACGACGGTCTGGGCGGCGAGGTGCAGGATGAGGTCCGGGTTCGCCTCTTCGATCGCCGCGGCCAGCCGGTCGCGGTCCCGGACGTCGGCCCGGTGGTCGTTGACCAGTCGCTCCGCGGTTCCGGAGACGATCAGGTGGGCCGGGTCGGTCGGCGGGTCGAGGGCGTAGCCGGTGACCTGCGCCCCGAGCCGCTCCAGCCAGAGGCAGAGCCAACTCCCCTTGAACCCGGTGTGCCCGGTCACGAACACGGACCGCCCGGCGAAGGCGCCGCCGAACGGAGCGGCGGACGATTCAGACATGGGGGCGGATCGGCGATCGGGGCGACGGGCGGGAGGTCTGCCGGAAAGATGTCTCACGCAATGCGGTCTCGCCAGCCAGTTCTGCGTCCCCCCCGGCGCCGCGGTCGCCGGCCCCGCTGCCGCATTTCGCCGCGTTCTGCGCGGCGGCGTTTTGGAACCGGCGAAGAACAAAAGTGGGATGCGGGCTGCGGCGTGCAGTACGCTTCCGGGCCGCCTCCAGCTCAATACATCGCATGATCCGAACGGCCCTCCGACGCGTTGTCGGACGATCCCCCGCCCAGACTGCCCGCTGGGTCCGGTTCCATCTCTACGAACTCTATCGGGAGCGGCGGCTGGGCGTTCGCACGGCGGCGTTCGCCCCGGGGGGAGACGCGATCAGCGACGAAAACGAACGTTACGAGCCGACGTGCTACCGCTGCGTCGAGGAGGCGCTGGACGACCTGGAGATTGACCCCGGGCGGGACGTCTTCGTCGACTACGGGTGCGGGAAGGGGCGGGCGGTGGCGGTGGCGGCGACCCGCCCCTTCCGCAAAGCGATCGGCGTAGAACTGTCCGAGCCCCTCGCCGCGGACGCCCGAGAGAATCTGCGGCGGTCGGCGGGAACGCACCGGTGCGGGGGCTGGGAGATCGTCGTCGCCGACGCCGCCGCTTACGCCGTCCCGGCCGACGTTACGGTCATCTTTCTCTTCAATTCGTTCCACGGTTCGGTGCTGCGGGCGGCGTTGGAGCAGGTCCGACGGTCCTGGGAGAGCCGCCCCCGACCGCTGGCGATCCTCTATAAGATTCCCGCCGGTCAGGCCGACCTCCTCGCGGAGATCGACTGGCTGACGCGGCGGCGGGAGACCGCGCTGCCGAACTGCCGCTGGGAGGGGATGCGGCTGCTGATTTACGAACCCGCCGACCTCGGCGAACCCGACCGCTCAGCCGAGGCGGGCGTCCCCGACGAGGATCGCGGGTGAGCGTCGTCGGCGGCGGGGGGCGGACGGCTTAGGACCGGGCCCGCCACCGGCGGAGGGCGCGACGCGTGCGGCGGGCCATCGGCACGGCGCCGAGCCACCGCCGGGCGCTCGACGTCGCCCGGCCCCACGCCCGCAGGTCGGCCGAGCCGATCCCCAGCGGGCGCCGCCGGCTGGCCAGCCGCTGTTTGAGCGGGTTCCCTCCGCGGCCCAGATCCACCGTCGTCACCCCCCGTCGGGCGGCCTCCCGGAGCATCTCCAGATGCAGCACGGCGCCGGGCGAGTATCGGTGCAGAACCTCCGAGTGCGCGGGGATCCAGGAATGGAACTCCTCGCCGGCCCACAGCCCCAGATGCGTCGCCGCCGGTTCGTCCCCCGCCCACAGCACGGACAGAACCCCCGCGAACGCCGGCCCCGCCTCGGCCCCGTCGGCGCTCGTCCCGGCGCTCGTCCCGGCGGGCTCGAACGTCCGGTGCACGCGGCGGAGCATCTTCACCAACGACTCGTCCGCGAACTGGTCGCGCAACCCTTGCCGGCCCAGTTGGACCTGCTTGTCGCGGATCAGGCGATCGAAGACGGCGTCGTCCTCAACGCGAAACTCGAATCGCACCGGGCCGACCTCGCGGGCCAGCTTGCGGGCCTTGCGGTCCGTCTGACGGACGAACGAGGCGACGCTGCCGCGAGCGACGTAGGCGTCGAACCCGCCTGTCAGATCGACCTCGAAGGCGTCGTCCCACTCCCGAACGTGGGGGGCGAACGGGTCCGGGGCGGGGGGCGGCGGGACGGCGAGGTGATCGAAGCGCCACGCCGACAGCCCGCACCCCCGCAGCAGCGTCGGCGCGTCGATCGCGAGGCCGGGCCGGGCGATGAAGGCCTGGCGGTCCGTCATCGGGGCGACCAGCGGCGCCCCGACGTCGCCGCGATCGCGGTCGTAGGGGAAGAAACCGACCGGCTCGCCGTCCTCGGCGATCACGCCGACCTCCGCGTTCCCGAGCGTCTCCGCCGCCACGACCGCCAACCCGGGCGCCAGCGAGGGATGCCGCAGGTGCGGTTCCTTCTGGTGCAACGCGGCCCACGCGGCCGTTTCGGCGGCGGTGAGGTCCTGCGGTCGGCGGGCGACGATCTCCATTCGGGGCGGCGGTCAGGCGACGAAGAACTCGCAATTCAGCCCGAGGCTCGCCGCCTGGCGGCGGATCTCTCGTTCGTAGAGCGCGTTGGAGATCACGACGGCGTCCGGCGGGGCGTCCCGCAACGCCTCCGGGGCGACGATCGGGTGCCCGGCGCCGGGCAGGAAGCGGCCCTGCTTGTTGCGGTTCGAATCGACGACGCGGCGGATCACCCCCGCCTCCGGCTCGGCGAGCGGCACGGAATTGAGGAACGTCACGCCCTTACCCGCCGCCCCCCAAAACGCCGCGGTCCGGCCGCGGGCCCGCCAGTCCGCCAGACGCGCCTCCCACTCCGCACGCCGGGCGTCGTAGCGTTCGGCGAACGACGCCACCGCCGGAGGAAGTGCGGCCGGCTCTGTCGAACGAGCGGCCGGCTCTGCCGGAGGAATCGCGGGCGGCCCGCCGTCCGGCGGCGCGACGGCCTCGACGAAGGCGTACTGACCGTCGGCGTAGCACAGGCCCGCGTCGGTCACGTCGAAGCCGGCGTGACGAAACACGGCGGCGAGGGAGTCCAGTCCGAACAGGTTGCACTGTTCGTAATGCACGCTCCAGACCTCGCCCCGTTCGAACGCCTGCCGGGCGTTGAACACGTCGAAGTAGACCCCCGCCCCCCGCGACGCCGCCAAGGTGCGGACCGCCCGCAGAATCGCCGCCGGCCGCGGGACGTGTTCGAAGACGGACAGGCAGCAAACGAAATCGACCGGCTCCCGCGCCAATCGGGCCGCGACCGCGTCGTCGAAGTAGCCCCGAATTCGCGTCATGGACCCGGCGCCGACCTCCTCTTCGTCCTCACGGTCGACCGTCGGGTCGACGCCGACGCCCCGCACCCCGGCCCGTTCGGCCAGGGTGCGCAGGAAATACCCGTCGCCGCAGCCAATCTCCACCGCCCGGCAGCCGCGCAGTTCGAACCGTTCCGTCAGACGTTCCACCAATCGGTCGAGGTACTCCCGGAACGTCGCGGAGTGGTGCAGCGCGACCTCGTAGCCGGGACGGTAGCTCAGCTTTTCCGGCTCGAACGCCCGGTTATGAATGAGCCCGCACCGGCCGCACCAGGCCAGCCGGACGTCGCCGACGGGCAGGGCGCGGGCCTCCGCGGCGGTCGCGCCGAAGATTCCGACATGTACCGGTTGGTTGCGGGCGGCGAAGACGTCGGTCAGCGCATCGCCCCCGCACCCCGGACAGCGGGGACCGTCGGCGGTCTTCGAGCGCGGCTCCGTCATCCGGCAGTTCTTTTCAACGACGTCGCGGCGGGTTCGGCTCGGGCCGCGTCGTCGGAGGATTTGACGACGGTTTCGGGGGCGTCGTCGCGGAGTGCGGCGGCGCCGGCCTCGTCCGCGGCAAGGCGCTCGGCGATGCGTTCGTAGGTGTCGTCGCCCAGGCCGCGGCCGGAGAGGGCGTTCGACACCACCCGGCGCCACTTGCCGACCTGCCCGACGTACCTCGCCAACGTCGCCAGACAGCGAACGCGGTCGGCGGCGGAGAGGTCCGCCCGCCGCACCGCCGACAGGTAGCCCCGCAACAGCGTGAGCCGGGCCGTGGAGAACCGGCCGGCGACGCCCGCCAGTGCGAACGCCGCCTCCGCGGAGCGGTTCCCCAGGTTGCTGGCGGCGCCGGGGTGCACGCGCTGGTCGAACAGCACTTCCTGCGGCTCCGCGAACCGGCCCAGCAGGGCGACCTCGGCCATCAGCAGTTTTTCCGCCCCGAAGCAGGGCAGATACAGCCGCGTCCGCCGCAGGACGTCGGTGCGGAACAGGCCGTAGGCGTCGGAGCACCAGGTGGTGCCCAGCACGACGGCCCGAAAGCGTTGCCAGGCCCGGTCCGCGGTGCGGTCGTACCGCAGGCCGGGCGGGTTCAGCAGGCTGTGGCTGTCGGCCCCAGGCGGCAGGGCCGGGTCGGCCTCCGGCGGAATCGTCTCGCCCTCAGGCCCGATGTGTCGGGTCCGCGGGTGGCACCAGGCGACGCCCGGGTCCTCCTCCAGCCGTTCGACGCAGCGCTCCAGGAACGTCGGGGCGCAGCGGTCGTCGTAGGCGGCCCACTTGAAGTACCGCCCGCGGGCCTGCTCGGCGACGTAATTGAAGTTGCCGACGGCGCCGTGGTTCTTCTCCCGCCGTTCGTACCGCACCCGCCGGTCCCGCCGGGCCGCCTCGCGGCAGAGTTCCTCGGTGGCGTCGTCGGAGGCGTTGTCGGCGATGAACAGCTCGAAGTCGCCGTACGTCTGCCCCAACAGCGAGTCGAGGCAGCCGGGCAGGTACCGCTCCGCGTTGTACACGGGCAGTCCGATGCTGACGGGCGGCGGGACGGCGGACATACGGCGGGGCGGGGGAGGACGGCGGGGGACGCGGCCGGAACCTCAAACCGGTTCGGGCTCCGTCACGAACGGCACTGTCGCCGGCGCCGCGGCGCCGGACGCTTTAGCGAGGTATTGGGCCTCCACCCACTCGTAGGTCTTCGCCATGCCGGACCGCAGCGAGGTCATCGGCTCCCAGCCGAGGCGCTCCAGAATCATGGTGTTGTCGCTGTTCCGGCCGTTCACCCCGCGGGGCTTGTCCAGCAGGTGTTTCTTGGACACCTCGATCCCCGCCAGATCGGCGACGAGGTCGACCAAGCCGTCGATCGTGATCAGTTCGTCGGAGCCCAGATTGATCGGCTCCTCGATGTCCGAGTGCATGATTTTATCGATCCCGGCGACGCAGTCGTCGATATACATGAAGCTGCGGGTCTGCGTGCCGTCGCCCCAAACCTCGATCTCCCGGTCGCCGGTGTGCTTGGCGACGGCGATTTTGCGGGAGACGGCCGCCGGGGCCTTCTCCCGGCCGCCGTCCCAAGTGCCCTCGGGGCCGTACACGTTGTGGAACCGGGCGACGCGGGTGGTCAGGCCGAAGTCCTCGCGGAAGTGCCGGCACATCCGCTCGCTGAACAGCTTCTCCCAGCCGTAGCCGTCCTCCGGCATGGCGGGGTAGGCGTCGGATTCCTTGAGGGGAATCACGTCGGCGTTCACCTGCTTGTCGGCGGCGTACACGCAGGCGCTGCTGGCGAAGAAGAACCGATCCACGCCGGCCTTCCGGGAAGCCTCCAGCAGGTGGGTATTAATGAGCACCGACAGCATGCAGAGGGCTTTATTGTTCTCGATAAAGCCCATCCCGCCCATGTCCGCGGCGAGGTTGTACACCTCCGAGGCCCCCTCGCACGCCGCCCGGCAGGCGGACAGTTCCTTCAGGTCGGCGACGACGTTCTCCGCCTCCGGGAAGACCTGATACCACCTGTCCATCGGCTTCACGTCCACCGCCCGAACGTTTTCGACGCCCCGGCGGAGCAGGTCGGCGACGAGGTGACCGCCGATAAAACCGCCGGCGCCGGCGACGAGAATGGTGGAATCGTTCATCAGGACGAGCGGCGAGAGGATTGGACGGAAGGAGGGAGGCGAAGGGAGGTCGAGGGCGTTCGACGGGAAAGGGCGGCGCCCCCGCTGGCGGGGGCGCCGTTGCCGGCCGCGTTCAGGCGGCGGCTTCGCCGGCGGCGCGGCGGCCGGCGCGTCGCTGCCTCAAAATGCGGGGGAGGTTGGCCAACGCTAAGCCAAGCTTGCCGAGATAAATCGAGTTCGTCACCAGATACCGCTTCCACAGGCGTTGCGGTTCCGACGCCAACCGGTAGAACCATTCCAGCCCGCGGTCCTGCATCCACCGCGGGGCCACCGGCTTGACGCCGGCGTGAAAATCGAACGCGGCCCCCACGCACACCTGCACAGCGTTCAGGCGGTCCCGCAATCGGGCGGCGAGGAAGTCCTGCTTCGGGCAACCCAGTCCGATCAGCACGATCCCGGCCCCGCTGGCGTTAATTAGATCCACGGCCCGGCGGTCGTCCTCGGCCTGTTCCGGGGCGTTCAACGCCCGGAACGGGGGCGACGCGAACCCGGCGACTTTCAGGGCGGGAAACATCGTCTTCAGCCGCTTGGCCAGCCGCGGGGTAACGTGCTCCGCCCCGCCGTAGAGGTAGACCGGCACGCCCCGCTCCGCGGCGAGGCGGCAGATCTCCAGCGTCAGCGTCGGCCCGTAAACCCGGTCCTTCAGCCCCGCGGCGTGCAGCAGGTTCAGCGCCCACCGCACCGGCTGACCGTCGGGGGTGATCATCTCGAAGCGATTGACCGCGGCCCGGAGCGCCGGGTCGCCGCTGGCGGTGACGACCGCGTGCACCGCGAACGCCCCCACGACCGCCGACTCCCGCCGCGCCCCCGCCCGCACGACGCACTCGGCGGCCTCGGCGTAAGTCGTCGGGGTGACGCCCACGCCGAACAGGTCCCGCTTCGCCGGCCACCGCGGCGGCGGGCCGAGCGCGGAGACGTCGTGCGGTTCGGCGTCGATCGTTCCGAACTCGGAAACCGTATCGACGGCCTCGGCCGTCAGGATATCGGACGCCGTTTCCGTATCCGAGGCGACGTCAGCGACGTCCGGGCGGCGATCGGTCGGGGAGCGCATGGGGCGGCGGGGGAAGGGCGGGGCGTCAGGCGGGGGCCGCGTGGCGGGACGCTGTGGGGAGGGCGGGGGAGGCGGGACGGCGGCGGGCGAGGGCGCGCTCGTAGATCGCTCGCAGAAGTTCGTAGTTCCGGTCCGCCGTGAATCCAGCTTCGTAGGCGCCGCGGGCCGCCGCCCCGAGACGACGGCGGCGGGGCGGGTCGGATTGCAGGGCGTCGACGGCGGCGGCGAGCGCCGCGGCGTCCCCGGGCGGGAACAGCACGCCAGTCTCCCCGTCGGTCACTATTTCCGCCATCGCCCCCAACCGGGAGGCGATCACCGGCGTGCCGGCCGCGAACGCCTCAATGAGGGTCCGGCCGAACGTCTCGTACCAGACCGACGGCATCACCAGCGCCTCGGCGGCGGCGACCCGTTCGAGAACTTCGGCGAACGGCCGGCGCCCGACGGCCGTAATGCGGGAGTCGGTCGCGGCGGCGGCCCGCACCTCCTCGCCCAGCGGGCCGTCGCCCACGATCGTGAGTCGCGCGTCGCTCCGCACCCGCCGCCAGGCGTCCAGCAGCGTATGAAGGCCCTTTTCCTCGGAGAGCCGGCCGACGAACACCACGCCCCCGGTGCGTTCCGCCGGTCCGGGGCCGGGATCGGGGGCGACGAAGTTCGGCTTCACGTCGATCCGCTCGCCCGGCAGTCCGGCCCGGACAAATAAATCCCGGGAGAATTCCGTCAGGGCGACGAACCGGTCGACGACCGTCGTCCAGGTTCCCAGCGTGTGGTGAACGGCGTTCATCGCGGCGGTCGCGGCGGTCGCGGCCCGGCTGCCGCGGTAGCAGGCGTGCCGGACCGCCGGGGCGGCGACGGTGCGGCCGACGCAGTCCTCGCAGATGCGGCCGTCGCGGCGGAGCGCCCCTTGTGGACAGATCAGGCGGAAGTTGTGCAGCGTCTGGACGGTCGCCACGCCGCGCTTCGCCGCCGCGTGGTGCACCGCCGGCGAGAGGATCGGGAAGGTGTTGTGACAGTGCATCACGTCCGGCCGCTCCCGGCGGAGCAGGGCGTCGATCTGCCCGACGGCCCGACGGCTCCAGACGGTCTCGACCGCCTGCCGCAGCCGGCCGGTGGCGGCCAACTCGTCGTTGTGCCGCTCGTAGCGGATCACCGTGTGGCCGCGGGCCTCCAGCAGGGCCGTCTCGTCGAGGAAGACCTGATCCTCGCCGCCCGGCTGGGTGTAGCGTTCGTGCACGACGAGGATCTTCACGCCGCCCCCTCCGCCGCGGGGTGCGGCTCCGGGGACGCCCCCCCGGTCCGCCCCAACTCGGCGGCCGTGCCGACGACGAGGCCGTAAATAAAGAAGTAAAGGACGGACTCCGGCTGCAACGGCCCCATGAAGGATTCGTTCGTCAGCCCCCAGCCGAACACCCACAGCCCCAGCAGGCCGGCGAGCGCCGCGACGGAGCGGAACCGCGGCTCGCGCAACAGGCGGAAGGCCGCCAGGGCCGGGACCGCGGCGAACGCCGTCAGCCACAGCGCCATGCCGACGGCCCCGCAGGTGACGAGAACCTGGAGGAGCAGGTTGTGAGCGGTGAAGTTGCCCTTGGTATACCAGACGTGCATGACGCCGGTTTTCGAGGTGACGAAATAGCCGTGCCCCAGGGCGGGGGCCTCGAGGTAGGAAGCCCACATTTTCGTCCACATCTCCTCCCGCCCGGAGAGCTTGCGCAGCTGTCCGACGGACTGTCCGCGGGACAGAAATTCACCGACCGACCCCGCGACGGCGTCCACGGCGTCCAGCCCGGGATCGACGGCGAGGTACGACGTCCCCAACACCGCTGAAACGACTGTCGCGGTCAACTGCCACCGCGGCCCCAACCGCACGAACACGATCGCCGCGGCCGCCAGGGCGGTCAGGATCAGCGCCATTCGGTTCGAAGAAATCCCCAGCACCGCCGCGTGCAGCGGGAGCGCAAGCGGCCACAGCCGCTTCGCCCACCGCCAGCCCCACCCCAGTCGGGCGGCGAGCGTCAGGATGAACCCCAGCGAGGCCGTCGCCGCGGTGTTCGTGGCGTGGAACAGCGACACGCCCTCCCGCTGCATCACCCCCAGGTCCGGCGCCGCGACGCGGGCGGCCAACAGACCGCAGGAGATGACCGCCAGCACGACGGCGAACGTTCTTAAAACCCGGGAGAGGTTCGCCTGCGGCGCATACAGGGCGACGGCGACCGCCGTCAGGTAGAGGGAACCCAACGTACCCGCCTGAAACAGGGTGATCCGCCGCAGCGGCGACCACGCCGCCGAGGCGACCGCGTACGCCGCGAACGCCGCCCCCGGCAGCAACCACGGCCACGCCGCCTTCAGTCGGGCCGCGGGGGCGGTGACGATCAGCCACGCCGCACAGAGCCCCGCCCCGGCCCGAATCGCCAGTTTGACCAGCGCCACCCAATCGACCGACCGATCGGGATTCATCTCCTTATCGAGCGTAAACGTAAAGACCGCCGCCAACGCGGCCCAGAACAGCAGGGCCGTCATCGGTCGCGGCAGGGGCCAGCGACGGGCGCGGGGGGGCGCCGACGCCGCGAGCGGCGGTGCAAGGCGTGCAGGAACGACGGCGGGCGTGGGCGTGACGCTCGGCAAGAGAGGTCGGTGCGCTCTGTCGAAACAGGGAGACGAGACGAGGGCGGGGTCCGTCCCCCCGGGCGGTCGGCCCGACGTTCGGCAGCCGGCGGCCCGTTCACTCTACCGTTCGGATCTGGTCCTTTAGCGCGGGTTCGGCAAAATTTGCCGCGGCAGGAACCCGGGTGTGTGCGGGACCCCCGGGGCGAATCTAGGATTGAACGTCCCGCCGGCCGAACCGGGCGGTCCCCGCCCGCGGGACCGCAGCCGATCCACCGCCCGCCCGCCCGCCCGATCCCGTTCCTTCTTCCCGGGGCCGTCCCGCCCGTGCAGATTCCCCCGCCCGACGCCGGCACGTTCGATCCGGCGGCTCCGTTCCGGCTGGCCGCCACGGCGGTGCGGCGGGCGTGGCCGCGGATGCTGGCGTTTTTCGTCGTGGTGATGGGGCTGGCGTTCGTCGGCCTGGCGTTCGCCCCGCGGGAGTACGGCTCCGAGGCGAAGCTGTTCGTCCGCGTCGGCCGCGAAAGCATCGGCCTGGACCCGACCGCCACCACCGGGCAGACCTTCTCCCTGCAGGAGTCCCGCAAGACGGAGATCAATTCCGTCCTCGACGTCATCACCACCCGGGAGGTGTTCGAACGCGTCGCCGATCGCGTCGGGCCGGAGGTGATCCTCGAACAGGGCGGGTGGTCGCCGGCGGACCCGATCTTCGGGCTGCTCGCCGCGGCGACCGGCGGCGACGGCGGCGACGCCGACCCGCAGCGGGAGGCCCTTGAGGAACGGGAGAAGGCCGTTCGGGTCCTGTTCAGGGCGTTCGACGTGTCGAGCGCGGAGGAGTCCTCCGTGATCGACGTCACCTGCCGGGCGGACTCCCCGGAGTTGGCCCGGACGCTGTTGACCGAATTTCTCGGCGCCTTTCAGAGCGTCTATCTGGAGATGTTCCGCTCCGGCTCCTTTGAATTCTTCGAGGAGCAGGTCGCCCTGCTGGGCGAGCGGCACGACGCCGCCGGCGAACGGCTGCGGGACGCCAAGGACGCGATCGAGGCGACCACCGTCGAGGGGCGGCGGACGGCGTTGCAGCATCAATTGGAGCAGACCGACGACCGATTGCTGCTGGCCCTCGCCGAACGCGACGCCAAAACCGCGGAGCGCACCGCCCTGCGGGAGGCGATCGCCGCTCTGCTGACCGGGGACGAGACCGCCGGCGCCGGGGCGGCCGTGGCCAGCGGCTCCGCGGACGACGCCGCCGATGCCCTCCGCAAGCAGGTGGACGGCCTCCGCCTGCGGGAGCAGGAACTGCTCGCGAGTTATACAGAACGGCACCCGGACGTGGCGGCCGTCCGCGACCGCCTCGCCGCCGCCGAGACGTTGCTCGCCGCCGCTCGCGGGCCGGGGGACGCCTCCGCCGTCTCCACCAACCCGACGCTGCAGGGCCTGCACCTCCGGGCGTTGGAGGAGCAGGCCGCCGGCGAGGCGCTCGACCGCCGCATTCAAACGATCAAAACCCAGCGGGAGGAACTGCTCGCCGATTTAAAGGATCTCAACGCCCGCGAGGCGGAGATCGAGCGGCTCCAGCGGGAAACGGACCTGCTGGCCGCCAAATACGGCGAGTACTCGGAGCGCCTGGAACAGGCCCGCATGAACCGCGAGCTGGCCGACGGCCGGATCACGAACGTGAAGGTCGCTCAGCCGCCCACGTTGGTCTTCAAACCGGTGAGCCCGAACAAGCCGTTGGTGGCGATCCTCGCCTTCCTGCTGGCGAGCGGGGGCGCCGTCGCCCTGGGATTGCTGTCGGTCCTGCCATCCCCGGCTGCGAAAGAGGAAACCGTGAACGACGGTGCGAACGCCGACGAGGACCCGGTCGCGTTCGAGCCGGAGCCCGCCGTCGAGGCGAACGGGCGCCGCCCGACTGGACGTCCCGCGTTCGCGGGCGCCGCCGCGGGCGACGGAACCGTCGATCTTCCCCGCTGAGCCATCCGTTGCAGATCGCGTCCTACCGTCCGCCGTCCTCCGTTCCCCTCCCGTCGTCGCCCGACGCGACGCGGTCGGTCCCGCCGCGGTCCGTCCGCACGCCGGCGGCGGAATCAAGCGCGTCGCCGTCCCGGCCTCCGTTCGCTCCGCCGAGCGCCTTCGTGCCGGATACGGTGGCGGTGGAGGAGCTCTCCGCGGAGGCGTTTCGCAATTTATTAGAGGTGGAGCGGATGCGGTCGGATCGCGGCGGGCGGCCGCTGTCGGTCGTCACGCTGCGGCCGCCGGTCGCGGGGGATCGCGCCGCCTGGGCGGCGGCCTGGGCCGCCCGGGTCCGCACCACCGACCGCGTGGTCTGGCTCAAGCGGGGCTGGCTGGCCCTGGTGCTGTGGGACGCCGACGCCGCCGCCGCCCGTCAGTTCCTCCGCTCCGCCGGGCACGCCGCGGACGCCCCGGAGAACCGCGGGAGGATCGTGCTCTACTCCCACCCGCTGCCCGCCCCCGCGCCGGAGGCCGGCGTCGACCCGTCGGCCGTGGCCGACCGGGACCCCGCCGCCGCGCTGCCGGTCGAAGCCCTGCTGGTGCGGCCGATGCCCCTGTGGAAGCGGTCGATCGACGTGGTCGGCGCCCTCGCCGGGCTGACGGTCCTGTCGCCGGCGCTGCTGGCGGTGTACGCCGCGGTGCGGCTCACCTCGCCGGGGCCGGCGCTGTTCGTGCAGCCCCGGGCCGGCTTGGGCGGGCGCGTGTTCAACCTTTATAAATTCCGCTCCATGGTCGTGGACGCGGAGGACCGCAAGGCGGAGATGCTGGCCCAGAACGAGCAGGACGGCCCGGCGTTCAAGATGGAGCACGACCCGCGGATCACCCCCGTCGGGCGCCTGATCCGTAAAACGAGCGTCGACGAACTGCCCCAGTTATGGAACGTGTTGAAGGGGGAGATGTCGCTGGTCGGCCCGCGGCCGCTGCCGGTCGCCGAGGCCGAGGCCTGCCGTCCCTGGCAGCGGCGGCGCCTCTCCGTCACCCCCGGCCTGACGTGCGGCTGGCAGGTGCAGGACCGCCGCATGGCGGTGCCGTTCGAGGAGTGGGTCCGTATGGACCTGCGGTACGCCCGCCGCCGCACCGTCGGCGGGGACCTCTCCCTGATGGTCCGCACCGTCGGGGCGATCCTCCGCGAAGTGCGTCCCAACAAGCCTCGGTAGGAGGCGGGCCGTTTCTTTCCCCCTCCTCCACGGGGAAGCGGGGAGGAGACGTTGACGCCCCCGTCGCTCGGCCGCGGCGGTGATCAATCGACCTGCCGGAACAGCGCCGCGTTGGCGAACGCGTCGAGAATGGAGTCGAAGATCAGCCGCTCCACGAAGGCGCCGCAGGCCTCGCACTTCGTGTATCGCAGGATGAGGTAGTCCCCCGGCCGCACCAGCACGCGCTCCCGAGGGTCGCGGAGGGCGGCTTCGAGGTCGACCTCCAGTCGCAATTCGCGTCCGAGCTCGTCCTTCCGGAGGATGACGAGTTGGCTGGCGCCGACGGTCACGTCCTGGTTGAGCGACGACGGCCCGCCGACGGTCAGGGGGGCGGCGCCCGTGGAGCCGCCCCGCTGCCGCACGATCGCCAGCGCCTCCAGCACGTCGATGTCGTAGTTTTGCGGGAGTTGGTACTGCCCGCCGCCCAGCAGGCCGCCGGTGTAGAAGATGTCCGGTTCTCGGTGCTCGACGAAGACGATGTCGCCGTCGTAGAGGGTGACGTCCTCCTCGGTGAACGGCACCGGGCAGCCGGGCGTCAGCCGCACGGGAATCCGCAGCACGTGCGGACCGCCCATCGTCGACCGACCGGGCAGCGGGAAGGGGGGGAACTCGCCCATGACGGGGAACGTCGCCGCGGCGACGCCGAACCCGTCCGCCGGGCAGCGTTCCGCCGGCACCCGCAGGCGACCGTCCGGGGCGAAGGCCGGTGCGCCGGGAGCCAGGGCGCCGGGAGCCAGTGCGTCGGGAACCCGTGCGCCGGGAACGGGGGCGCCGGACGCCGGCCCGTCGCTCGTTGGCGCCGCCGCCGGTTCCTCGCGGAGCGGCAACGGCGTCGGGGCCGGCCGTACCGAGATCGGGGCCGGCGGGAGGGCCGCCGGGGCCGCGGTGGCGCCGGAATGAGCGATCGGCGTCGCGGGGACCGGAGCCGGCGTCGACGCCGGGGCGTCCAAGCTGAATCCCGGCGGGAGGGCGAATCGCGGAGCGCCGGGGGCCGGCAGGGCCGGGGCGTCCGGCGACTGTCCGCGCCATACCGCCATCGGGGCGGCCGGCCGGAAGGTTCCGGGGCGGCGCGCCTCCGCATCTGCGGCGTCTTCGTCCGTCGGCTCGGGGGCGCCGTGTTCCCCTTCGTATCCTTCGAAATCCTCGTCGGCGTCCTCGTCCGGGCCGGGGGCGGCCGCGGGGGCCTCGTCGTCGGGAGCTTCGTCGGGGGTGAGGTCGCGGGCGTGGAGATCCGGGGGAACGGCCTGCAGGCGGGGGCGGCGGAGAACGTAGATCACGTTCTGGGCGTCCAGCCCCGGCAGGCCGCCGGTGGCGGCGAGGGCGTGCAGCACGTCGTTCTGATAGACCGGCAGCTCGACGATCCGCCCGGTGCCCCGTTTGTCGAGTTCGAAGTTGACCGTGCCGGCCGACCCGAGGTTGCCCTCCCGATTGCCCGACTCCTGCCGGATCACCAGCACGGAGTGCGTTCGCGGCCGTTGCAGGCTGACGAGCACCCGCTCCCGGCCGCTTTTCAAGAGGGCCCGGCGTTCGGTGAACTCCTCGCGCAGCGTCGCTTCGACCTGCGGCAGGGTCAGCCCGCGGACGTACACCGCCCCGGCGATGGGCAGGGCGAGGGTGCCGTCCTCCCGCACCTCGATCGGGTAGCCCACCGACGGCCGGTCCAGGGCGAGGTTGGCGTTGGAGATCGGCGGCGGCTGGTCCGATCCGCCGAGCACGCCCTCGATGTAGACGCTCAGCACGTCGCCGGCGTCCACCCGGTGCTGCGGCGGCGGGGTCCGCCGGAGCAGGGTGAGGTCGATCGTTTCCAGCCCGCTGCGAACCGGCTGGCGGAAGTCCGGCGAGAGTTCCCCGGCGGGCACGCCCTCGAGCGAACGAAACGCCGCGCACCCGGAGGTCGCCGCCAGCAACAGCGTCAACGCCGCGGCGGCCAGCCGCCGCGACGCCGGCCCG
>NZ_JBINJD010000047.1:0-31360 GCF_043951915.1 Alienimonas sp. DA493
CCGTCGGCGCCGGCGCCGGGGCCGAGGTCGATCAGCCGATCGGCCCGACGGATCAGGTCCGGGTCGTGCTCCACGAGCACCGTCGTGTTGCCCGCGTCCCGCAGTTCGACTAGCACGTTCCAGAGCCGATCCGCGTCGGCGGGGTGCAGGCCGACGGTCGGTTCGTCCAGCACGAAGCAGGCGCCGCTCACCCGTTCCCCCAGCGCCCCGGCAAGCCGCGCCCGGCGGTACTCTCCGCCCGACAGCGTGCCGGCCCGGCGGTCGAGGCCGAGGTAGCCGAGTCCGACCCGGCGCAGGCCGTCGAGCAGGGCGCGTACGTCCGGCAGCAGGCGTTCGGCGACGCCGGCGCCGCCTGCGGACAGCGTCGCCTCGCCCTGCTCCACCCGCTCGGCGATCGTCGCGAATCGCTCGGCCGCCTCCTCCACGGAGAGCCGCCCGGCCTCGCCGATCGACAGCCCGTCCACCCGCACGGCCCGGGACTCGCGGTTCAGCCGCTCGCCGTCGCAGGCGGGGCAGGGGGCGGAGGCGCGGTGGCGGGCGGTGGTCGCCTCGGAGTCGGCGAGGCCGACGCCGCCGCACGCCGGGCAGGCGCCGCGGGGGGAGTGAAAACTGAACGACTGCGGCGTGAGCGGCCGCCGCTCCCCGCCGGTGGTCGGGTCGATCAACCGCGTGCGGAAGTGCTCGGTCCGCCAACCGCCGGGGACTTCGGCGTCGGCGATCCGCAGGGCCACGTCCCCGCCGGTGCGGGCGACGGCGAGGTCCACGCTCTCCCGCACCCGATCTTCGGCCCCCGGCTTCACGATCGCCCGGTCGATCACCACGTGCACCGGCCCGGCCGGCGTCGCCTCCCCGGCGGCCAGCTCGGCGGTCTCGAAGGATTCGTCCCCCACTTCGCAGCGGACGAAGCCTTCCTTCAGGGCCGCCTCGTAGATCTCCCGATCGGCCGCGTCGCCGGTCGCCTCGCCGGCGGGGGCGAGGACCATCAGCTTGGTGCGTTCCGGCAGGGCGAAGATGCGGTCGACGATCTGTCGGACCGTGTGCCGCTCCAGCCGGTCGCCGCTGTCCGGGTCGTGCGGCACGCCGGCCCCGGCCCAGAGCAGGCGAAACAGGTCGTGCAGCCCGACCAGCGTGGCGAGCGTCGTCCGCGGTCCGGCAGTGGGATCGGACTGGCCGACGGCGATCACCGGCGGGAGGTGTTCGACGGCGTTCACGTCCGGCCGGTCCAGCTTGGCGATCGCGGCCCGGGCCTTGGGGGAGGCCGTGGCGAGGAACCGCCGTTGGCCTTCGGCGTGGATCGTGTCGAAGGCGAGGGAACTTTTCCCGCTGCCGCTGACGCCGGAGAGGACCGTCAACGTGCCGGCGGGGATCTCGACCGAGACGTTCTTCAGATTGTGCACCCGGGCCCCGACGACGCGGATCGGCGGCTGTTCGTTCATCGCGGGGGCGGGACGGGGGCGGGAGAAGTCGGCGCCGAGACGGGCGGCGGGCGGGCGGTACGATACCGGCATGCCCGCCGCCGTCTCCCCGTCCTCCGCCCCGCCGCACGCCGCGACCGCCTCCGAGGCGATCGACCGGCCGGTCCCCGCCGCGTTCCTCTGCCGGTTCGAGGTGAGCCTGCCGCGAGTGGGGGACGGCGTGGTCGAACCGCCGTTCGAGCTGCCCGAGGCGGCCCGGTTGCCGCACTTCGGCGCCTTGGACGACCTGCCGCAATTCGCCGAGATCCGCCTCGGCTGGACGCCCGCCGGGCTGGCCGTCGCAGTCGTGGTGACGGGGAAGACGGCCCGGCCGGAGGCGTCGGCGAAGGCGGTCGGCGGCGGCGACGGGCTGCACCTGTGGATCGACACCCGCCCGACCGGCACCTCGCACCGGGCCGGGCGGTACTGCCGGCGATTCGCCCTGCTGCCGCGCGTCGGCAAGGTCGGCAAGGTCGGGGTTTACGAGGTCCCGATCATGAAGGGCGAAGACGCCTCCGTCGCCGAGCCGCTGCCGGTTCCGGTGCAGGCCGAGACGGAGCGATCCGGGAACTACCGATTGGAGGCGTTCCTGCCGGCGGAGGAACTGCCGGGTTTCGACCCCTCCCGCAGCGCCGCAATCGCCGTGCACACGGTTGTGACCGACGGCGAACTGGGCGCGCAGCCGCTGACGGTCAGTGGTGCGTTTCCCACCGGGCACGACCCCAGCCTCTGGACCCGTGCGACGCTCGACGGCTGAACCGGTCGTGCTCCTCCCGGCCCTGCCAGGGCAGGGCGGCGGCGTACAGCGCGGTCACCAGCCCCAGCGAGGCGACCGCGAAGGAACCCCACAGCGGCGGCGTGAACCAAAGCGTGCCGTCCTCCACGGCGGAGCAGGGGACTTTTTCCTCCCACTCCGCCCCCAGCCGCAACGCGCAGCGGTCGACGGCTGACAGGGCGATCCCGCCGAGGAGCCCCCACAGGCCGACGGCGAACAGGCTGGCGCGGAGCACGGCGGGGACTTTCGGCGGGACGAAACGAAGGACGGAACGACCGGCGGAGCGGGCCGTGACGGGGGCCGCAGGAAACGCGGCGATCGCCCGGCGGGAAGCGGGCGTCCGTGGTGGACATCGACGCGTCGCGGCCCCACCCTTCGGCCCCGAACCGGACGCCGGTCCCACCGGCGCCACCCGCACGCCCCGCCCCCGCGCTCCCTCGACCTCTTCAACGCTGATGCAAGCCCGAATCGCCCTGCTCCCCGGTGACGGCATCGGGCCGGAAATCGTCGCCCAGGCGGCCCGCGTGCTGAACGCCGTCGCCGACCGGTTCGGCCACACGTTCGAGCTGACCGAACACCTCATCGGCGGCGCCGCGATCGACGCGACCGGCGACCCGCTGCCGGCGGACGCTCTGGCGGCCTGCAAGGAGTCCGACGCAATCCTGCTGGGTGCCGTTGGCGGGCCGAAGTGGGACGACCCGAACGCCGCCGTGCGGCCGGAGCAGGGCCTGCTGAAGATCCGCAAGGAGCTCGGCCTGTTCGCGAACCTGCGACCGATCAAGCCGCTGGACGCCCTCGTCGACGCCTCCCCGCTGAAGACCGACATCGTCCGCGGTACGGACATCCTGTTCGTCCGCGAACTGACCGGCGGCGTCTACTTCGGCGGCAGCGGCCGCCGCGACGACGGCAAGACGGCCTATCAGGAGATGGTCTACACCGAGGCCGAGGTGGAGCGGATCGTCCGCCTCGCCGCCGGCCTCGCCCAGAGCCGCGACGGCCGGTTGACCAGCGTCGATAAGGCGAACGTGCTGGAGCCCTCCCGCCTGTGGCGGAGCGTCACCACCCGCGTGGTGAAGGAGGAGTTCCCGGACGTCAAACTGGAGCACGTCCTCGTCGACGCGATGGCGATGCACCTGCTCGTCCGGCCGCGGGACTTCGACGTGGTGGTCACCGGCAACCTGTTCGGCGACATCCTCACCGACGAAGCCAGCATGCTGCCGGGTTCGCTGGGCCTGCTGCCGAGCGCCTCGCTGGGCGTGCCGCGGACCGAGGGCGGCGGGCCGGGGCTGTTCGAGCCGATCCACGGCAGCGCCCCGGACATCGCCGGCACCGGCAAGGCGAACCCGCTGGCTACGATCCTCTGCAGCGCGATGCTGCTCCGCGACGGCCTCGGCCTGCAGGACGAGGCGACCGCCGTGGAGCGGGCCGTGCACGACGCCGTCGCCGCCGGCGTCCGCACCGCCGACATTGCCGCCGGCGGCTCCTACGTCACCACGGTCGAAGCGACGGACGCCGTGCTCGAACGCATCTGAGGCAGGCGGGCGGAGGGGCGTGAGCCCCCCGTGTGCTCTCTCCCGCACACTCAAGGAAAAACCCCGGCCGCAGCGGGCGACCGGGGCGAAACGTTCGCGCGTTCTCACGGACACCGGGGGGCTCACGCCCCCCGCTCGCCCGACGGACTACTCGTCCGACAGGATGCTCAGCAGGCGGACGACGTAGAAGAACAGCGTGGCGACGCTGGCGAACAGGGCCAGGCTCGCCGCGACGTGCTGGCTTGTGTGGTAGTGGTGCAGCACGTTCGAGGTGTCGTAGAGGATGTAGCCGCTCAGCAGCACGATCATCCCCACGCTGAACCACAGGCCGAGGCTGAACCCGAACAGCAGGCCGGCGACGATCAGCCCGATCGCCGCGAACATCCCGATCGACAGGGCGCCCCGCAGGAACGAGAAGTCCGCCCCCGAGACGAACACCGCCGCTGTCAGTCCGCCGAAGATCACCGCGGTGATCAATCCCGCCATGGGGATAATCTGCGGGTCGAGCAGCGTGGCGTAGGTCAGCAGCGGGACGAAGATCAGAGCCTCCGCGACGACGTACAACGCCAGTCCGAGGTACTGCTTGCCGGGGGAGGAGGCGTCCGAGTGGGCCCACTTCTGGGCGATCCAGGAGGCGCCCATGAACAGGATCAGCGCGATCCACCAGTTCCCGCCGATCAGGCTCAGCAGGGCTCGTTGCAGCGGTTCGATCGAGAGGAACAGCCCCTCGATGCCGCAGAAGATCAGGATCGCCGTCAGCAGGTGGGCGTAGGTCCGGCGGATAAAGCCGGCCCGCTCCGACGCGACGGCGTCGGCCGCGAAGCCGTACCCGGAGGACATTTCGTACTCGTCAGCGGCGCCGCCGAAACTCATCGGGATTTTCTCGGATCGAACTGTGGGAAGATTGGGTTCGAAAAGTGTCCGCCGCGGCGGTCGCCGGGTCCAGCGGGAAACGAACGTTCGCCCCGGCGGGGCGGTTGGGGGCGCCGGCTCCGACGGGTAGGGTGGGGCGACGAACCCCATTCTTCACCAGCATCAGCGCTTCCCGTGGCCAAGAACTACTCCGCCGAAGTCGAAAAGCACACCGCGGACTTCGATCCGTCCAAGCAGTACCGAGTGACCCTCCAGACGAACGCCGGGCCGATCCGGCTCGACCTGCGGCCGGATAAGGCCCCGGGCCACTGCAAGAACATGGTCGGCCTGGCCAAAGCCGGATTCTACGACGGCTGCATCTTCCACCGGGTGATCGACGGCTTCATGATTCAGGGCGGCGATCCGACCGGCACCGGCACCGGCGGTCCCGGCTATCAGATCGACGCCGAGTTCAACGACCTCCCGCACGAGGCCGGCGTTCTCAGCATGGCCCGCAGCCAGGACCCCAACAGCGCCGGCAGCCAATTCTTCATCTGCCTGCCCGGCAACACCAGCTTCCTCAACGGCCAGTACACCGCCTTCGGCAAGGTCGCCGACGACGAGAGCCTGGAAACCGTCAAGAAGATCGGCTCCACCGAGACCAACCCCGGCGACCGTCCGCTGGACGAGCAGAGGATCGAGAAAGCGACCGCCGAAGTCATCGGCTGAGTCTGAAGCTCGAAAAGCTCCAAGACCAAGAGATCAAGAACCAAAGACCTGCCGAATGAGGCCTTTTGGTTCTTGATTTCGTGGTCTTGGTAATTCAGAGAGCGTCCCCGTCGCGGTAGCGCTCGGGATGCCACCCGCGGCCGACCTCGCGAAGCGTCGCCAGCGTCTGCGGATCGCTGGCGGTGGCGACGACGCGCGGGAGGCGGAGCATGTCCGCTTTCTCGTCCATCCACAGTTCGCGGTAGTGGACCGGCTCCCCGGTGTCGCACCACACGCTGCCGCCGCCGAAGGCCGTGGCGATCTGGGCGGCGGCGGGGTAGTCGTAGACGTTGGGCGAGTGAATCAGCGAACCGGCGAACACGCCGTCGGCCATCAGGTCGTAGATGCTGCCGGGCGTCTCATCGGCGACGACGCCCTCCAGCCCCGCCGCGGTGATCGCCGCCGCGGCGGCCGGGTCGCGGTGCTGGAAGCCGATAACGTAGATCTTCTTCGCCGCGCCGGGCTCCGGGACGGGCCGCGGCTCCAAGCTGCCTAACGCCTGTCCCGCAGGAACTTCCGGATTGTCCTCCCCGCAACGGACTTTCGCTCCGGCCCCGGCCCCCACGCACTCGACCCAGCGACCGGTCGGTCCGGCGTCGGGGACGTAGGTGAGGGAGTAATGCACCGCGTCGTCGGTCCGCAGGTTGAGCATCACCGCCCAGCCGTCGCCGGCGTGGTCGCGGTACTGCTTCGTCCCGTCGATCGGGTCGAGGCAGAGCGTCAGCGGCGAGTCCTCGGCGAACGCCTCCAGCGGGCCGGTTTCCTCCTCCGCCTCAATCCGGCAGGCGCGGAACCGCGGGTCGAGGTCCCGCAGCGCCGTGACGACCAACTCCTGCACCGACAGGTCGGCGAGGGTGAGGGCGTCCGTGTTGCTGGACCCGCTCACCTTGCCGGCGACGGCGATGTCGAAGGACCGCATCCGCGACGCCACCCGCCCGGCCCACCGGAACACCGGGGGCAGATGAGCGTGGAGGGCGGCGGCGACTTCGGCGGGGGCTGGCGTCATGAGCGAATCTCTCGTGAACTCCTCTCTTGAAGAGAGCGGCTAACGGGCGGTTCCGAAGAAGGAGCGTTCGAGCAGGTCCTCCCGCACCGAGCCCGCGGAGAACGCGGCGCCGTCGCGGAGGGCGATCAGCGTGATCTGAGCGGGGCTGAACAGCAGCGGGTCCAGGTCGTAAAAGTTTCCGCCCGCCTCGCTCAGCAGTTCGGCGAACGGCTTGCCGTGCTGGGCGCTGGATTCCGAGGGAACCTTGGCGACAAGGTCTTTCAACTCCGCCCCGGGGACGTCCACCCACAGGGTGACGCGGCTGCCGTAGAGGATCGAATCATTGGTGCGGCCGAGGGCCGCGGCGTCGTCGCCGCCGGCGGGGGCCAGCGGGGCGGAGCCCACGCCGGCCCGCACGCGGGTCACGTCGAAGCCGACCGCGTCCAGCTTGTGCAGGGCGGTCTCGACGCTGCGAGCGGCGATCTGCACCGTCCCGGCAAGACTCGCCGTGGGGGCCATCGCCAGGACGAGCTTGTCCGGGGCGACGCCGGCGGATTCGGCGAGGTGGGCGGCGACGTTCGGCGGCGGAATGCGGCGGGTCTCCAGCACGCCGACCGTTCGACGGACCTCCTCGACGCCACCCAGCTTGTCGATGAGCTCTTCGCCCCCGGCGGCGACCCGCAGCGGGCCGGACGCCATCGCGAAGTACTCGTCGCCGCCGGAGTCCTTCAGCTGAACCTTCCGCCCGGCGTACTGGCACCGCAGGCAGGCGGAGACCGGATCGTCAGTTCGCACGTTCACCGTCGGCCAGGGGCGCCCGGCGAGAACGCCCGGATCGATCGTAACGTCCAGCAGATCGGCGGCGGAGAGGCGGGCGAGCACGCGGCCGGCCTCCAATCCGCCGGCGGCCTGGGCGCCGAAGTCCAGCACCGTCGTTCCGGTGGTGAGCCGCAGCAGATCGACGCCCAACTCGTCCAGCCGCTTCATCACGAAGTCGGCCAGCCGGGCGGCCCGCCGGTTCAGCAGTCCGCCGGGGGAATTGCCGCCGCCGCCCCCTTTGGGGGCCGGGGTCTTGCGGCCGGGGCTCGCGGACGGTTTCTTGCGTTTCGCCAAGGGGGCGGGGCCGTACTTCGATGACTGGATTGGTGCGTTCGTGCAGACAGTACCCGATCTGCTCGCCACGATCCCGCAGGTCGGCCGGCTGGAGTGGATCGGCCTGTCGCCGGCCCGGCGGGCGACGCTGATCGAACCGGAGGAAGCGGTCTGCCGGGTCGGCACCGGCCTCGACGGCGACCACCACAGCCTCCGCGGAACGGGCAAGCGGCAGGTCACGCTGATTCAGGCCGAACACCTCGCGGTCGTCGCGGCGACGCTCACCCCGCTGCCGGACGGCAGCGCCCGCACGGTGACCCCGGCGACGCTGCGGCGAAACCTCTGCGTGACGGGCTTCCCGCTCGTCGCGGTGAAGGACCGGCGGTTCCGCGTCGGCGAGGTTCTGCTGGAAGGCACGGGCCTGTGCCACCCGTGCAGCCGGATGGAGGAGTCCCTCGGCCCCGGCGGCTACAACGCCGTCCGCGGGCACGGCGGCATCACGGCCCGGGTGCTGGAGGGCGGCACGCTGCGGCTGGGCGACGCGATCGCCGCCGCGTGAACCTCCGGGCCGGCGCTACGCGGCCTTGGTGCACACCTTCGTCCAGTCCACCAGGCTGCGGCCGACGATCAGCGGCAGGGTAAAGCCGTCGGCGTCCCGCAGGTTCGCCCGTTTGCTGAGTCGCTTCACAATCGAACGCAACGGGTTGTCGGCGACGTCCACGGTCCGCGGGATCATCCGCAGGTCGACCGCCTGACCCATCCCGCAGGCCTGCGCGGTGGCGGCGAGGTCCTGCAACATCTGCCCGAACCGCTCCTCGTGGAGGAGGCCGGCCATCGCGGCGATCTCCGTCGGCCCCGCCTGGATGACCTCGTTGACCGCCTCGCGGAAGTCCGGGCAGTCCCGGCAGTTCTGCACCAACATCTCCCGGCAAAGGGCCAGCGACTCGCCCGGAATCGGCAGGGAGAGCAGCCGATCCGCCGACCAGCACTGCCGTTCGTCCTGCGGGTCGTAGGCCTCCCACGCCGTGGGAACGTGGTGGTCCGGAGCCGGGAGGGGGAGGATCGGGGCGAACACCGAGGAGACCTCCGAGGGGGTGAGCGACGGGACGATCGGCGGCCCGACCGGGCGGGAGACAGTCCCGCCGGTCAGCCTAGGGCGCCCCGGGCCGGCGTGCGGACCGGGCGAATGAAACTCCATCGACTTTCCGCCGGTCGGCGCTCCAGCGGCGCTTGGAGTTCCCGCAGAAATCGCACAATCGGCAAGGCGGTACTCACGCGGGGGCCCGGGAGGAATGCAGCGTCAACCGCAGAGCGGCGTCACCGGGCTGGCGGAGTCCAAGACGTCCTTAAGCGTCACCCCGGCGAACGCGGCCTCGGTCGCCGCGTAGGCTTTGTCCAGCTCCGCGTGCAGCGGGCAGAGCTCCGTGTGCGAGGAGAGCCCGAGGGGGCAACTGCGGATGCGCTCGATCGGCGAGACCGCGTTGACCACGTCGAGGATCGACACCTCCGCCGGCGTTTTCGCCAAGCTGTAGCCGCCGCCCGGTCCGGGCCGCGACGTGACCAGATCGGCCGCGGCCAGATCTTGCAACACGCGGTGCAGGTAACGCCGCGGCACCTTGGTCCGCTCGGCGAGCAGCCCGGCCGAGGCGGGGCCGCCCGACAGATCGGCCAGAAAGGCGACGGCCCGCAGGGCGTACTCGGCGGTCTTGGAGAGCATGGGAATCGACGGGGAACGGACGGGAATTGATTCTACACCTTGACGTGCATTTCTCAATCTGTACCAATGGGTGCAGAATTGGGCGGAGGGGGCCGATCGCGGCTCTCCCGCCCGTGCCCGCCCCACGCTCGCCGCTCGTCCCGATGCTCAGCCCCGACACGATTCGAATCGTCAAAGAGATCACCCCCGCCGTCGCGGAGCACGCGGAGACGATCACCCGCCGCTTCTACGTCCGCATGTTCGAGGGCGACCCGGCGGTTCGAAAGTACTTTAATCAGGCTCACCAGCACTCCGGCGGTCAGCAGCGGGCGTTGGCGGGGGCGATCTGCGCCTACTTCGCCCACATCGACGACCTGTCGGCGCTCGGCCCGGCGGTGGAGGTGATCGCCCAAAAACACGCCTCCCTCGGCATCAAGCCGGAGCACTACCCGATCGTCGGGAAGCACCTCCTCGCCGCGATCGGCGACGTGATGGGCGACGCGGCGACCCCGGAGGTCGTCGCCGCCGTGCAGGAGGCGTACGGCGTGCTGGCGGACGTGTTCATCCAGCGTGAACGGGACATCTACGAAGAGCAGCGGACCGCCCCCGGCGGCTGGAACGGCTCCCGCACCTTCGTCGTGGATCGGACCGTGAAGGAGAGCGACGAGGTCACCTCGTTCTATCTGAAGCCGGAGGACGGCGGGGCGCTGCCGGACTTCCTGCCGGGGCAGTACGTCACGGTCTTCGTCGATCATCCGACCACGCCGACCTCGCCGCGAAACTACAGCCTGTCGGATCGGCCCGGACAGGACCACCTCCGGATCAGCGTGAAGCGGGAGGGCGGCTCCGTGCACGCCACGCCGGCGGGGCTGATCTCGAACCACCTGCACGACGCCGTCCGCGACGGCGCCAAACTGGAACTGGGCCCGCCGTGCGGGGTGTTCACCCTCGACCCCGTAACCGCCGGCGACCGGCCGGTCGTGATGCTGGCCGGGGGCATCGGGATCACGCCGCTGCTGTCGATGGCCAAGGCGTGGGTGCATCACGGCGTCGACGCCCCGCTGTACTTCCTGCACGCCGCCCGCGACAGCCGCACGCGGCCTTTCGCCGACGAGCTGGCGGCGCTGGAGGCCGACGGCAAAAACGTGCGGACCCGCGTCCGCTACGACCGCCCGCGGGACGGGGACCTGACCGCGGAGAACGCTGATCAAGGCTTCGTCGACGTGCCGCTGCTCCGCGACTGGACGCCGTACCGGGAGGCCGACTTCTACTTCTGCGGCCCGAAGCCGTTCATGCAAAGCGTCTACGCGGACCTGAAGGACCTGGGCGTGGACGACGACCGGCTGCACTACGAGTTCTTCGGTCCCAAGCAGGACATCGCCGCCCAATTCCTCACCCGGCAGCAGGCCCCCGCGGGGATCGCCTGCCCGATGCACGCGGGGCTGACCTGAGCGACGAAAAACCGGTCACGCCGAGGGGCCGCGGCGCCTCGGCGTTACGGGAAGAGCCGCTCGTAGAAGCCGATCGCCGCCAGCCCGCGGTAGAAGAATTCCATGCCGACCGACAACGCCGCTCCGTAGGCCCCCGCCACGGCGACGCGCCAGCGCAGCGCCTCGGTCGGCAGCGGGAGGCAGGCGAAGCCGATCAACAGCGGGAGGGTGTGCAGGCCGATCCCGAAGCCCTGTTCGACCCACTCCGGCGCCGCCCAGGCGGCGGGGCCGGAGTACCAGCCGAACAGCCACGTCCCGGCGACCGACAGTGGTACGAACAGGCTGAACGGCAGGAGGGCGCCCAGCGTGAGCCGGGCGGCGAACATCGGCCGCGAGAGCGACCGACGTGCGCCGTTCAGGTGCGCCGGCTCCGTCACTGGCCTTCCGCCGCCAACTGGCGGAGGACGTAGTGCAGGATGCCGCCGTGGCGGTGGTACTGGACCTCGACGGGGGTGTCGATCCGGCAGGCGACGGTGAACATCGTCTCCTCGCCGTCCTCGCCGCGGGCGATCACCTCGACCGGCTGGCCGGGCTTCAGTTCGGCTTCCAGGTGGATGTCGAACGACTCCCGGCCGGACAGGCCGAGGGCCTCGGCGGACTCGCCTTCGCGATATTGCAGCGGCAACACGCCCATGCCGACGAGGTTGCTGCGGTGGATCCGCTCGTAGCTCTCGGCGATCACCGCCTTCACGCCGAGCAGGTTCGTGCCCTTGGCGGCCCAGTCGCGGGAGGAGCCGGTGCCGTACTCCTTACCGGCCAGCACGATCAGCGGGGTGCCGGCCTCGAGGTAGCGGCGGCTGGCCTCGTAGATGCTGGTCTGCTCGCCGGTGGGCAGGTGGGTGGTGACGGAGCCCTCGGTGCCGGGCGCCATCTGGTTCCGCAGGCGGATGTTGGCGAAGGTGCCGCGGGTCATCACGCGGTCGTTGCCGCGGCGGGAGCCGTAGGAGTTGAACTCCTTCACCGGCACGCCGTGCTCCTGCAGGTACTTGCCGGCCGGGCTCGACGGCTTGATGGCGCCGGCGGGGGAGATGTGGTCCGTCGTCACGCTGTCGCCGACCTTCACCAGCACCCGGGCGCCGTTGATGCTGGCGGTGTCCGCCGGGGTCTCCGGCATGTCGACGAAGAAGGGCGGCTCCTGAATGTAGGTGCTCTCCTCGTCCCAGTCGTAGATCTGGCCGTCCGGGCTCTGGATGCTCCGCCACTCCTCCGGGCCCTCGGTCGCCTTGGCGTATTCCTCGCGGTAGTCCTCCGGGGAGGAGCTTTTCGCGATGGTGTCCTTGATCTCCTGCGGGTCGGGCCACAGGTCGGAGAGGTAGACCGGGTTGCCGTCCGAATCCTCTCCGAGCGGGTCGTTGGTCAGGTCGATGTCCGTGGTGCCGGCGAGGGCGTAGGCGACGACCAGCGGCGGGGAGGCGAGGTAATTCGCCTTCACGTCCGGGCTGATGCGGCCCTCGAAGTTCCGGTTGCCGGACAGCACGCTGGTGGCGACGAGGTCGTGCTGGTTGATCGCCTCGCTGATCGGCGCCGGCAGCGGGCCGGAGTTGCCGATGCAGGTCGTGCAGCCGTAGCCGACCGTCTGGAAGCCAAGGGCGTCCAGGTCGTCGCTCAGGCCGCTCTTGTCGAGGTAATCGGTCACGACCCGGCTGCCGGGGGCCAGGGAGGTCTTCACCCACGGCTTGCGGGTCAGGCCGCGTTGGCGGGCCTTCCGGGCCAGCAGGCCGGCGCCGACCATCACCGACGGGTTCGAGGTGTTCGTGCAGCTGGTGATCGCGGCGATCACCACGCTGCCGTGCTTCAGCTTGAAGGTCTCGTCTTCCAGGGAAACCTCCACGCCGTCGAAGCCCGGGTCGACGACCGCCTCCCGCACGGTGGCCCCCTCGGGGGCGGCGACGCCCTCCATCGTGCCGCCGGCGGCGGGTTGGGTCGTCTTTCGTTCCGACGAATCGAGCGGGTGGTTGCCGACCTGCCCGGCGGGCTGGCCGCCCTCTTCGGTCCAACCGCCGACCGGGTTGTGCTCGATCGTGGTGGAGTCCTTGTCGAAGGTCTCCTTCAGGGCGGTCGCCCAGGTGGACTTCATCTTGGTCAGCGGGATGCGGTCCTGCGGGCGTTTCGGGCCGGCGAGGCAGGGCACCACCGTGCCGATATCCAAGTGCAGGTTGCTGGAGTAGGTCGGCGTCGGAGCGTCGGAGCCGAGGAACAGCCCGTTTTCCTTCGTGTACCGCTCCACGGTGTCGACCAGATCGTCCGGGCGGCCGGTGCGGCGGAGGTAATTCAGCGTCTCGCCGTCGACGGGGAAGAAGCCCATCGTGGCGCCGTATTCGGGCGCCATGTTGGCGATCGTGGCCCGGTCGGCGAGGCTCATCGTCGGCAGGGCGGAGCCGTGGAACTCGACGAATTTCCCGACCACGCCGTGCTCGCGGAGCATCTGCACGACGGTCAGCACCAGGTCGGTCGCCGTGGCGCCCTCCGGCAGCTGGCCGGTCAATTCGAAGCCGACGACCTCCGGGGTGAGCATGTAGATCGGCTGGCCGAGCATCACGGCCTCCGCCTCGATCCCGCCGACGCCCCAGCCGACGACGCCGAGCCCGTTGATCATCGTCGTGTGGCTGTCCGTGCCGACGAGGCTGTCCGGGTAGGCGACGCCGTTCTTCGTCAGCACGACGTTGGCGAGGTACTCCAAGTTGACCTGGTGGACGATCCCCGTCGCCGGCGGGACGACGCGGAAGTTGTCGAAGGCCTTCTGGGCCCAGTGCAGCAGTTCGTAACGTTCGAGGTTCCGCTCGAACTCCCGCTGGACGTTGGTCTCGAGCGCGAACTTCGTGGCGAAAGCGTCCACCTGCACGCTGTGATCCACCACAAGGTCGCAGGGGACCAGCGGATTGATCTTCGCCGGGTCCCCGCCCATCCGGACCATCGCGCTGCGGAGCGCCGCCAGGTCCACGACCGCCGGAACGCCGGTGAAGTCCTGCAACACCACGCGGCCGGGCTTGAAGGGCAGCTCGGTGCGGTTGACGTTCTGCGCGTCGTATTTGCCCAGGGCGGCGACGTCGTCCTCGGTGACGACGAAGCCGTCCACATTGCGGAGCAGGCTTTCCAGCAGCACCCGGACGCTGAAGGGGATCGAGTCGAGATCGCACAGCCCGGCGTCGGCCAGCTTGGGCAGGCTGTAGTAATCCAACGAGCCGCCGGCGGCGGCGAACGACTGGCGGGTGCCGAAGGGACTGTGCGGCTGGGTCATGGGGGAGGGAGGGACGCTGGCGTGAAGCTGGTGTACGGTTGCCGATCCTAGCCGCGACCGCGGATGATCGACACTGCCCGCCCCCCATCTGTCGACCCGCATATGTCCTGCGCCCTCCTGATCGTCGCCGCCGTCGCCGTCGCGGCCGCCGGCGACCTCAATCTGACGCCGGGGCCCTGGCCGATGTTCCGCGGCGTCAACGGCGTGGGCGTCGGCCCGGACCCGCTGCCGGCGGACCTGATCCGCCCGGAGAACCTGCGGTGGAGCGTCGAGGTCCCCGGCCGCGGCTGGGGCAGCCCGGTCGTCGCCGAAGGACCGGACGGCGGGCTGTCGGTCTACCTCCCTACCGCGGACGAGGACGGCGCGACGCAAAGCGTCCTGGCCTACGACCTTCGCACCGGCCGCGTCCGCTGGAACCGGCTGCTGTTCGTCAACGAGAACCCCGACTTCACCCACCCCACCAACACCTACGCCAGTTGCACCCCGGTGGCGACGAAGGACGTCGTCTTCGTCCACTTCGGCAAGTACGGCACCGCGGCGCTGGACGCCCGGAACGGCCACACGCTCTGGGAACGCCGGGATTTCGAGTGCGACCACTTCCGCGGCCCGGCCTCCTCCCCGCTGCTCGTTCAACTCGACGGCCTGAGTCCGCGGCTGATCGTGCCGTTCGACGGGGTGGGGGAGGACGACCAGTACGTCGTCGCCCTCGACGCTGCGACCGGCGAGACGCTCTGGCGGTACGAACGCGACCCGTCCATCGACGAAGAGGTCCCCGACCTCCGCAAGGCCTACGGCACGCCCGCGTTGCTGAACGTGGGCGGGGAGACCGTGGTGGTGACGACCGGCTCCCGGGCCACGGTGGGTCTCGATCCGGCGACGGGGGAGCGGGTCTGGCGGGTGGTGCACGGCGGGATGAACACCGGCAGCGTCCCGCAGGGCCTGCCGCAACCGATCCTCGACCTCGGGGACGCTGTCGTCGTCACGACCGGGGACGGGCCGTCCTCCGTCGTCCGGTTCGCGGCGAAGCTCCGCCAAACGGACGTGCGGACCACGGACGCGGCCGCCGAGCCGCAGGTGGATTGGTCCTCGAACCGGGCCGCGCCGAAGCGGACCACTCCGCTCGCCCTGGATCCCGCGCACCTCTTTACGGTGGACGACGAAGGGGTTGCGGCGCTGCTGTCCGCGGAGGGCGGCGAGGTGCTGGACCGCGTGCGGTTGGGCGATTCGTATTGGGCCTCCCCCGTGCGGGCCGGCGGGACGATCTTCACCTTCGGCAAAGAGGGCACGGCCGCCGCATTGACGGCGACGGAAAACGGCGAACTGGTTGTTGCCGACACTCAGACGTTGGACGAAGGCGTCTGGGCGACCCCGGCCCTCGTCGGCGGCGGGCTCGTACTGCGGACCGAGCACACCCTCCGCTTCTATCACCCGAAGGGGACGAACGAATGAGGACTCGCCTGCTTGCCGGCGGCCTGCTCGCCGCCGCCGTTCCCGCCCTCGGCTTCGCCTACCAGACCGGCGCCGCGTCGGGACCGGACTACCCGGAGGTGCCGGCGGACGTCTTCTTCCCGGATCCCTTTACGGTCTTCGCCGACCAAACCCCCGTGCCCGGCGCGGCTCCTCTTCCGCAAACCGTGGCGCCCGCCGCGGGCGGGAACGGCGGAGCGATGGCCGGCGACGCCCCCACGGGCGGACCGGTGGACGCCGTCGCCGCGGGCGGAACCGACGCCCCCGAAACGGCGGACGTCGACTGGGCCGCGCTGCTTCCGCCGGAGCAGTTGGACGCCCAGGTGCGGGCGGTGATGGAGGACCTCGCCAAGAAGTCCCGCGACGTGCAGACGTACAACAATGCCTACCTCGCCATCCCCCCGGCCGCGGCGGAGCTGGCGTCGCTGTTCGCCGTCGGCACGCGGTACGACTCCGGCGTGAGCTGGGCCGACAACGGCGCCGCCCTGGCCCAAAAGGCCGCGGAGATTAACGAGACGAACCTGCGTCGCGGCGCCGGCGGGCAGAAGCAGGTCGCCGATCCGCTGCGGACGCTCGACGCTCTGCTCAACGGCGGCGGGGCCGGCAGCGGCGGGGAGGTCGACTTCTCCGAAGCCGCCGACTTCAATCTGCTGATGAAGCGCTTTCAGGTCGGCGTGGACTCGCTGAAGGCGCTGGCCTCCTCGCAGGCGCTGTTGGAGGCGAACCGGGACGCCGTCGCCCGGGAGGCCCGGGTGCTGGCGGTGCTCAGCGAGATCAGCGCCGACGAATCGCACGGCTGGGGCTTCGAGCCGGAGTTCGTCGCTCTCTCCAATAAGATGACCGAGGCCGCGACCGCGACCGCGGAGGCCGCCGCGACGGACTTCGACGCCTTTGACGCGGCCCGCCGACGGCTCACCCAAACCTGCTCCGACTGCCACGGCGAATACCGCAACTGAGGTCGCCGGAGATCGTCGGCGCCGCGGATCGCCGCGGCGTCTACCGCGGCTTGCTCGCCTCGGAGCCGTCGCCGAGGCGTTCGCATTCGACGATGATCCCGCCGAACTTCAGCGCCTTGTGCACCGGGCTGAGGTGGTGGCGGCGGACCCAGGGGAGGCCGGCGGCGGCGCAGGCGGCCGCCAGTTCGCGGGGGTTGTAGGTGCGGCACTTCCAGGTGCGGCTGTTCCACTGCCCGGTCATGTTGTCCGCGGTGCAGAGCAACAACAGGCGGCCGCCCGGCCGCAGGACGCGGGCCATCTCGGCGAGGCCGGGGGCCGGATCCGGCAGGTGCTCCAGCACCCAGCCGGCGGTGACGCAATCAAAGGCGCCGTCCGCGAAGGGCATCCGGAGCATGTCCCCGGCGACGTAGCCGGGCTCGTGCCCGTAGCGAGCCGCCCGCGGCTCCATCCGGCGCCGCGAGCGGCGGAGCATCTGTTTCGACAGGTCAAACGCCACAAGTCGGGCGTCCGGCGAGGCTTCGCGCAGCAGGTGCCCGAGGATCTGCCCGGCGCCGCTGCCGACGTCCAGCACGTCCCGGAAGCGGGTGACGTCGAACCGCGGCGACCGCCGCAGTTCGCCCCGGCCCGGCGGCGGGGCCTTGAGAAGTTGGCCGATGAGCGGTTCGTGCAGGCTCACGGCGCTGGCCAGGGCCAGCACGGCGCCCGCCGGCCCGTCGTACAGGCGGCGGGTGAGGTCCCGGTTCGTCTCCTCGGTCCGCTCCACGACCGGCGCCTGCCCGGCCCGACGGTCCCGGATCGCCAGACGCCGACGGGCGGCGAGCCGGCGGGGCAACCGCCGGAGGCGCCGGACGACCCGGTCGGCCGGGCCGGGGGTGACGTCGGGGCGACTGGGGCCGGCGGCGGGAGGAACGTCGATCGGTTCGGCGGCGGGGAACTTGGGGCGGATCACGGCAACCTCAACCGACAGGACGCCCCCGTTATGACGCAGCAGGGTCTCCGAAGCAACGTAACCGTTGTCCCTGTCGACGGTTGGGGCCGCTCCGGGTGGGGTCCGTCGGATCGCGCAAGCTTGATGCGCGGCGTCGGCCGCGCGATACTCGCCCGGTCTCCCCCTCCGCCAGCGCCCTCGCATGACCTCACCAGCCTCGCCCGGCAGGCCGGACGGGCCCGGCGGCTCGCCCGTCGCCGCCCGCGACCGGGTGCACGAACAGGTCCGCACGCTCGCCGCCGGCGGCGCCGCGGAGATCGAAGCCGACGACGGCCCGGTGCGGGTCGTGTCGCTGCTCGCGCGGCCCGAACTGCCGGACGACGGAACCGGCTCCATCCTGCTGCTCCGCGACCCGGCAGAGTTTCTCGACTATTTCCCCCGCCTCTCCGGCGCCGCGGCCCGCACCACCGCCCGCTGGTGGCCCGGCGCCGTCACCGTCGAGGTGGACGGCCCGGCGGAGGGTCTCGCCGCCGCCCTCGCCGGCCCCGCGGGGAACATCGCCCCCCGCGACGCCGCGTCCAAGACCCGGGCCCGCTGCCCGAACGACCCGGCCGTCGCCGCGGTGCTCGAACTGAGTCCCACGCCGTTGGTGCAGGTCGGCGGCGAGACCGCCGAGACGCTGGTCCGACTCGATGAGGACGGCCGGTGGGAGGTGCTGGTCGAGGGGACCGTCACCCAACAGGATCTGGCGGCCCGGCAGGGGGAGACGATCGTGTTCGTCTGCACCGGCAACACCTGCCGCAGCCCGCTGGCCGAGGCCCTGCTGCGGAACCGGTTGAAGGACGCAGTCGGCCCGGACGTTCGCGTCGTCTCGGCCGGCCTCTCGGCGGCGTACGGGGCGGCGGCGAGCCCGGAATCGGTGGATCTGGCCCGGCAGGCCGGCGCCGACCTCAGCTCGCATCGGTCCCAGCCGCTGACCGAGGAACTGCTCGACGCGGCGGACCGGGTGCTCTGCATGACCGCCGGCCACCGCGCCGCGATCTTGCGGCACCGGCCCGACGTGAGCCACCGGGTCACGTTGCTGGACCCGGCCGGCGGGGACATTCCGGACCCCATCGGCGGGGGGATGGCGGACTATGAAGCGTGCCGCAACGCGATCGATCGCGGCCTCGACCTGCTGATGGCGGACCTCGGCCTGGCGCCCCCGCCCGGCGAGTCCTCAGGCGATCCGTCGCCGGGCCGGGCCTGATCCGGCCGACCAGCCCCACATTCGCACAGACACCCAAGGATCGGGACCGACCGATGCCCTCCGACTCTCCCCACGACGAGACCTCCTCCGACGACGAACAGTCGGACGAAATTACGATGTTGCACCCCATCCCCGGCCACGGGCCGGCCGGTACCGGCGGTCCCTGGCGGATCGCGGTCGCCAGCGACCACCGCGGCCAACATGTGAAAGGCCGCGTGATCGAACGCGTCCGCGAACTCGGCCACACCGCGGAGGACTTCGGCCCCGGCGACGAGAAAAGCGTCGACTACCCGGACTTCGCGGCCCGCGTCGCCGAGGCGGTGGGCAGCGGGAACTTCGACCGCGGCATCCTGATCTGCGGCTCCGGCCTGGGCATGTGCATCGTCGCCAACAAGTTCCCCGGCGTCCGGGCCGTGCCCTGCCACGACGACCTCAGCGCCGAGGTCTCTCGGCTGCACAACGACGCGAACGTCCTCTGCCTGTCCGCGGACCTGCTGGGGGAACGGCTGATCGACCGGATGCTCGAACTGTGGCTCTCCACCGGGTTCGAGGGCGGTCGCCACGCCCGCCGCCTGGAGAAGATCGCCGCGCTGGAGCGCCGCGTCGCCGGGAAGTGAGTCGCCCGGGGAGCCGCGCTCGGCTATCGTCCCGCCGCCGCTCGTCTCCTCCACCGCGCACCTTCTCACGCACCGATTATGTCCCCTGACGACCTGCACTACCTCGAAAGCCACGAGTGGGTCGGCCGCGACGGCGACCTGGCGGTCGTCGGCATCAGCGACTTCGCCGTCAATCAGCTGACGGATCTCGTCTACGTCGATCTGCCCCCGGTCGGCTCCACCGTGACCCGCGGGGAGACCTTCGGCGAGGTGGAAAGCGTCAAGGCGGTCTCCGACCTGTACTCGCCGGTCTCCGGGGAGGTGGTCGAGGTGAACGGCGGGTTGGAGGACGACATCGCCCCGCTCTCCGAAGATCCGTTCGGCGAGGGGTGGTTGATGAAGGTGCGGCCGACGGAGGAGAACGCCGAGGGCCTGATGGACGCCGCGGCCTACCGCGAGTTTTGCAAGACGGCCGATCAGTAACGCGACCGGCAGAACGCGACGGTCCGTGAGGCGCTTCGCCCCGTGAGGCGCCTTGCCCCGTGAAGCGCCTCGCCGGAGGACGGTTCGTCGGGGGAACGGTCCGCCCTTTCGTACCGGTTCCGCGGCCGCGGCGGTCTGACGCCGGGCGTTGCGCCCGTTGGCGGCTACACTGCAGCGGCTCGCCGGGTCCCCACGCTCCTGCCTTCCCCCGATAACGCTTTGGCGTACCTGTTCGATTCCCCTGAAGACGTCTACGCGATGTTGGCGGAGACGGGGGCGACCTCGGTTGAAGATCTGCTGGCGCAAATTCCCGCGTCAGTCCGGCTCGATCGCCCGCTGAACCTGCCCGCCGGGCTGTGCGAGTCCGATCTGCAGCGGCACGTCGCCGCCCTCGCGGAGCGGAACCGCCCGCGGGACGGCGCCGACTTCGTGCACGGCGGCGTCGATCGCGTCTGCTTCCTCGGCGGCGGGGTGTACGACCACTTCGTGCCCGCCGCGGTAGACGAGATCGCCGGCCGCGGCGAGTTCTACACCGCCTATACCCCCTACCAGGCGGAAGCCTCGCAGGGGAGTTTGCAGGCGTTCTTCGAGTTCCAGACGCTCGTCTGCCGCCTGACCGGCTTCACCGTCGCCAACGCCAGCCTCTACGAGGGCGGCAGCGCCGCGGCCGAGGCGGCCCTGCTGGCGATCCGCGAGACGCGGCGGGAAGGGCGAGTCGTCGTGCTCGGCTCCGTCCACCCGGAGTACCGGCAGACGCTGAACACCCTGCTCGAAAACCTCCCGGCGGAGGTGGTGACGGTCCCGTGCCCGGACGGCGTCGCGGACGTCGCCGCCGTCGAGGCGGCCCTGACGGACGACACCGCGGCTCTGATCGTCCAGCACCCGAACTTCTTCGGGAATCTGGAGGACGCCGAACGCCTGTTCGTCGCCGCGAAGGCGAAGGGGGCGGTCAGCGTGCAGGTGTTCGACCCCGTCTCGCTGGGCCTGCTGAAGAACCCGGCGACGCTGGGGGCGGACATCGCCGTGGGCGAGGGGCAGTCGCTCGGCGTGCCGATGCAGTACGGCGGGCCGTACCTCGGGCTGTTCGCCTGTCGGGAGGAATTCCTTCGCAAGACCCCCGGCCGGCTGATCGGCCGCACCGAAGACGCCGACGGCCGCGAGTGCTACGTCCTCGCCCTGCAAACCCGCGAGCAGCACATCCGCCGCGGCAAGGCGACCAGCAACATCTGTTCGAACCAGGGCCTGCTGGCTCTGCGGGCGACGGTGCACCTGGCGCTGCTCGGCCCGCAGGGGCTGCGGGAGGTCGCCGATCTGAGCACGCGGAAGACGCACTACCTCGCCGACCGGCTGTGTGAAGTGGAGGGCGTCTCTCAAGCCTTTGCGGCGCCGTACCTGCGGGAAGTCTGCCTGCGGGTCGAGGGCGGAGCGGGGCGGCTGCTGGCCGCGGCCCGGGCCGCCGGATTCGATCTGGGGCCGGCCCTCTCCCGGTTCCCGGCCGGGTCGTTCTGCGATGCATTGAAAGCCGACGAACTGCTGCTCGTCGCCGCCACGGAGCGGCGGACGCGGGAGGAGATCGACGCCCTCGTCGCCGCCCTGACCCGCGAGGGGAACGACTCGCCGCTGCGTCGGGGCGAGCCGTTGCTCGCCGTCGCGTAGGGTCCGCGCCGCGGACCGCCTCCCCGAACATCCCACCCGAAAGAAACGGTCCGCAGAGCGGACCCTCCGGCCTCCCATGCGGAACGCCCACGCCACCCGCCCGCTGACCCAGCTTTCCCGCCCCGGCCATCGGGCCGCCCGGTTCCCGCAGCCGGACGTCCCCGACCGCGCCCCCGCGGACGTGCTGCCCGCCGACGCCCTCGCCGACGCCCCGCCGGAGCTGCCCGAGGTGACGGAGCCGGACGTCATCCGGCACTTCACGAACCTTTCGACGCTCAACATGAGCGTGGACACGCACTTCTACCCGCTGGGCAGTTGTACGATGAAGTACAACCCCAAACGGCACGAACGCCTCGCGGGGCTGCCGGGGCTCGTCGATCTGCACCCCTACCGGGACGAGGCGGATTTGCAGGGGATGCTGCAGATCCTGCACGAATTGCAGGGGATGCTGGCGGAGATCAGCGGGCTGCCGGCCGTGAGCCTGCAACCGGCCGCCGGCGCCCAGGGCGAGCTGACGGCCCTGCTGGTCGCCCACGCTTACTTCCGCGACAGGGGCGAGGGGACGCAGCGGCGGAAGGTGATCTTCCCCAGCAGCGCCCACGGCACGAATCCCGCCAGCGCCGCCCTCGCCGGGTTCGACCCGGTGCAGCTCAAGCCGACGAAGGACGGGCTGACGGACCTGAAGGAGCTGGCGGCGAAGGTCGGCGACGACACCGCCGTGTTCATGATCACGAACCCGAACACCCTCGGCCTGTTCGAGCGCGACATCGAAGCCGCCACCCAGCTGGTGCACGACGCCGGCGGGCTGGTCTACATCGACGGGGCGAACATGAACGCGATCCTCGGCCTCGCCCGGCCGGGGGACTTCGGCGGGGACATGATGCACTTCAACGTGCACAAGACCTTCACCGGCCCCCACGGCGGCGGCGGTCCGGGGGCGGGGCCGATCGCGGTGCGGGACTTCCTCGGCCCCTACCTGCCCGGTCCGGTGGTTAAGAAGGTCGGCGGCACGACGCAGCGGCCGGAGTTCGCCCTCGATACGCCCTCCAAGAGCATCGGCCGGGTGCGAAGCCACTTCGGCAACGTGGGCATCCTGTTGCGGGGTTACTTCTACCTCCGCACCCTCGGGGCGAGCGGTCTGCGGGAGGTGTCGGAGCGGGCGGTCCTCAACGCCAATTACCTCCGGAAAAAGCTGGAGGACGTGCTCGAGATCCCCCACCCGGCCCCCTGCATGCACGAGTTCGTCGCCAGCGCCTCGAAGAGCAAGAAGAACCGGCAGATCTCCGCGATGGACGTCGGCAAGCGATTGCTCGACCACGGCGTGCACGCCCCGACGGTCTACTTCCCGCTGGACGTACCGGAGGCCCTGATGATCGAGCCGACCGAGACGGAATCGAAGGCGACGCTGGACCGCTTCGCCCAGATCGTGCGGGACATTCTCACCGAGGAAGACGCCGAGACGGTGCGTACCGCCCCCCACACCACCCCCGTCCGCCGACCGGACGAGGTGAAGGCCGCGCGGAACCCGGTGCTCTGCGGCGTGGCGAAGGGCTGCGGGACCGTGCCGGTCGAGGACGTGGCGGTCTCGGGGTGAACGCGGTTCCCATCGAACCGGAGCCCCGCTCCGGCGAGGCGAACATGGCCGCCGACGCGGCCCTGCTGGACGCCGCCGCGGCCGGCACGGCCGGCGGCCGCTGGTATCGCTGGAGCGAGCCGACGTTGTCGCTGGGGCACTTTCAAAAAGGAACGGACCTGGACGAGGCGACGCTGCCGGACCTGCCGCGGGTGCGGCGGCTCTCCGGCGGGGGTGCGATCGTGCACCACCATGAATGGACCTACGCCCTCGCGGTGCCGCGGGGGCACCGCCTCGCCGCGCGGCCGGAGCAATTTTACGAAGCAGTTCACGCCGAACTGATCGCGGCCCTCGCCGCCGTCGGGGTGACGGCCCGGCTCCGGGGGAAGGGGGCGGGCGACGGGCCGGAGCCGACGCTCTGCTTTCTGCGGTCCGATCCCCGGGACGTGGTGACGACGGCCGCCGACGGCGCCGTGCGGAAGATCGTCGGCAGCGCCCAGCGGCGGCGGAAGGGGGCCGTGTTGCAACACGGGTCGTTGCTCGTGGCGACCTCGCCTCACGCCCCGGACGCCCCCGGCCTGCGGGAACTCGCGGGGCTCACGGCTGGGCAGGCTGAAACGGTCGTGCGGGACGCGGCGGTCCGCTTCGGCCGATTACTCGTCGGAACCTGCCCGGCGGACTGACCGGTCCGCCGGATCTTGTTGACGGCTTCCATGACCGTCTTTAGATTTCAACGGGTCGAGTCGCTCCGACGAGCCAACGACTGCAACTCAAAACTGATAGGCCGAACATGCTGTCCGCCCAGCTCGTCGTCCGTGGGGGCAAGCATGAGGGCAAGCGAATCGTCCTCAACCGCGGCCGATTCCTGATCGGGCGGGAGCAGGACTGCAATCTGCGGCCCAGCAGCGACCTGGTGAGCCGTCACCACTGCGTCTTCCACATGGACGATTACACCGTCCGGCTGCGGGACCTCGGCAGCACGAACGGCACGCTGGTCAACGGCGAACGACTCAGCGGGGAGCGCACGCTGGCGGCCGGCGATCGTGTGACCGTGGGCAAGTTGACCTTCGAGGTGGACCTGAAGGAGGTCGCCGACGAACAGGAAGCGGCCGAGGTCGTGCCTTCGGAGGAGATGTCCCTGCCGGCCGACGGCGCCGACACCTCCTACGAATTGCCGGTCAACCCGGCCGGCGAGGGCGGCCCGGGGCAGGGCGGGGGTCCGATTCCCGGCCCCAATCCGAACGACACGGCGATGATTCCGACCCAGCAGGGCTACCCGCCGCCGGGCTACGGCTATCCGCCGCAGTACCCGCCGCCGGGCTACAATCCCTACGCTCAGCCGGGTTACCCGCCGCAGTACCCGGGCTACCCGCCGCAATACGGGCAGTACCCGCCGCAGGGCGGGCCGCCCCAGGGGGCCACGCCGCCGCCGGAGAGTCCGGACGGGTCGAAGGTTTCCGCCCCGCCGGTCAAGTTGCCGCCCCCGCCCAAGCGCGACTGAGCCGGGCGTGCTGCGACGCCGTCCGTCGGGGGTTTGTGAGGCGTTCGCCCGGTTCGCATACTCGCGGGGTCTTCCGTTCTTCCCGCTCGAACCACGCCCGCTCCGATGGCCGCTCCCCCCGCCAATCCCGTGCAGCCCTCCGGCGGCAATCCCGAGGATTTGAAGCGCCGTTACCGGGAGTTCCTCGATCTGCTCCCGTTGACCCTGGCCCTCGCCGGTCTGCCCCGGAGCGAGTCCGGCAAGTACTACACCGAGGAGCAGATCGAAAGCCGGGCCTTCACGATCAAGGCGGCCTGGCGGCTCGCCCGCTCCACGACGCGCGAGTGTCTGCAGAAGTAACGGTCGCGGCGAGCCGGTCCGCGCGTCGGGGCGGCTCGCCGGCGAAGATTTTTCGGGCGGCGGCGAAACCCTGGCGCCCGCCGGGCGGTACAGCCTGCCGACCGGACGCCCGTTCGGCCTCCCGCCCCGAAACCGCATGAGCGACGAATCGGACGCCGCCCTCGCCCGCCGAGTCCTCGGCGGCGACGACTCCGCCGCCGCCGCGCTGGTGCGTCGGTATCAGCGGGCAGTGTACGGGGTCTGTCTGCGAATGCTGGGCCGTCGGGAGGACGCCGAGGACGTGACGCAGGAGGCGTTCCTCCGTCTGTTCCGTCACCTTGACCGCTGGGACGCGTCCCGTCCGCTTCGGCCCTGGCTGATGACGATCACCGTCAACCGATGCCGCACCGCGTTGAGCCGGCGCAGCCGGAAACAGGCGCTGCTGCCCGGCGACCTCGATCCGGCCGACCGGTCCGTCCCGCTGACCGACGCCGACCTCGCCGAGGAGTTGCAGCGGGCGGTCGACGGACTGCGGGACGATCACCGCGCCGCGTTCGTGCTGTTCCACTACGAAGAACTGAGCCTGCAGGAGGTCGGCGAGGCTCTGGGACGGCCGGACGGCACCGTCAAAACCTGGCTGCACCGAGCCCGGAAGCAACTCGCCGAGGCCCTCGCCCGCCGCGGCGTCGAGCCCGATCAACGATCCGCCCTCCCCGCCCCCGCCCCGTCCCGGGAGCCCGCCCGTGTCTGACTCCATTCTCGAAAGGGACCCACTCCCGCCCCCGCTCGCCGAAGCCCTGCCGGCGTGGCGGACGGACGCCGACGTGCCGGACTTCGCCCCCGCGGTCCTGCGGCAGTGGCGGGCGGAGCGACGCGCCGAACCGCCGGCCGGCGTCGCCGCCCCCCGCCGCTGGCGGCAGGCGGCCTGGGCGACCCTCGCGGCGGGACTGCTGATCGGTTCGTCGGTCCTCTGGACGAACCCCGGCGAGGGGGACGCCCCCGTCGTCGCCGCGGCCGATCCGGGCCCTGCCGAACCCGCCCCGTCGCCGCGTCCCGCCCCGTCGCCGCGTCCCGCCCCGGCGCCGGTTCTCCCGCCGGGCGAGCCGGCGTCGGTCCCGCTCGCTCCGGCTCCGGCGGCCGTCGCGGAGATCGTCGAGCCGGCGCCGGCCTCGCCGCGGCTGTCGCCGGAGCGGGCGATCGCCCTGCGGGACGACCTGCTGCCGGGGGACCTGTTCTCGACAGACCGTCTGGTGCGGGCTTGGGCGGTGTTGCCGGACCCGAATCGGACGTGGCGGGACGAGGTGCGGGACGGCGTGCAGCCGTTTCGGGCCGGCGCCGAGACGGTCGCGACGCTGTTCGCGGAAGCCCTCCCCCCGCCGCGGCGGTCGTACTGACCGCCCCGTCGGCAGGACCCGCACGAGCCGCAGGCAGAACCGGACCGGCCGGCACGACCGCACCCGCGCCGGCTCGTCAGCCGGAACTTCTTGCCCGAACGGTCAGGTGGGCGGTGGTTGGGGACCGATGAAGTTGGGGCGGCGAGAGCGCCGCAGCCGGACGGACTCGGCTCCCCTCCCTTCAAGAGACCGTCCCGATGACCTCGACGTTGAATCCGAAGGCCCCCGCCAAGAAGCGGACCTCGCACGTGAACCGCCTCGCCAAGGTGGAGCGTCGCTCCTACGCCCGCCGGCAGGCCCTCGCCGAAGACGCCCCCCCGCCGGTCGTCGAACGACGCGTCGTCGAACGTCGCAAGCAGATCGACCCGACGACCTGCGAACGCGACTACAGCGGCGACGAGGTCGACTTCATGCGGGCGATGGACGAGTACAAGCGCCTCGCCGGTCGGCAGTTCCCGACCTGGAGCGAAGTGCTGGAGGTCGTGCGGGCGATCGGCTACGAACGGGTGAACGCCCCCGTGGCGATCAGCACGATCCTCGAAGACGACTGACCGACCGGTCGGCCGGTGAGGCGACCGCAGGTTCACATCGCAGGTTCGAACCGCACAGTCGGGGGACGCGGGTCCCCCGGCTGTGCCTGCGTTAGGGTGCGGCGATGCCCGCCGAGTTCGACCTGATCCGCGCCCTCGCCGCCGCTGCCCGGCCGGACCCGCGGGTTCCGCTGGGCATCGGCGACGACGCGGCGGTCCTCCGCCTGACGGGCCGGCCGGTCGTCTGCTGCGATTTGATCGCCGAGGGAACCCACTTCACCCCGGACACGCCGCCGGAGTTGATCGGCCGCAAGGCGCTGGCGGTGAATCTGTCGGATTGCGCGGCGATGGCGGCGACGCCGGTTGCGGCGTTCGTGGGCCTGCTGGTCGACCGCCGGCGCGGCTACCGGTACGCGGAGTCGGTCATGCAGGGTTTGACGGCGTTGGCGGAGGAGTTCGACGTCACGCTCGCCGGCGGGGACACCGCCGTCCACGACGGGCCGACGAGCGTCTGCGTGACGATCGTCGGAACCTGCGACCGGGAGGTTCGCCGCTCCGGGGCCCGGGCGGGCGATGCGTTGCTGGTCACCGGGCGTCTCGGCGGCAGCTTTCCCACCGGTCGGCATTTCACGTTCACGCCCCGCGTCGCGGAGGCGCGGGCGCTCGCCGCCGCGGCGGAGCTGCACGCGATGCTCGACCTCTCCGACGGCCTGCTGGCGGACTGCGGCCGGCTCTGCGACGCCTCCGGCGTGTCGGCAACGCTGGAGGCCGCCGCCGTGCCCCTCGCCGACGGGGCCGACGGAGCGACGGCGGGGCTGACGGACGGCGAAGACTTCGAGTTGCTCGTCGCCGTGTCGAAGGAGGACGCGGACCGACTGCTGGCGACCCCGCCGATCGCCTGCGGGCTGACCCGCGTCGGGACGGTCGCGGTCGGACGCGGCGTGACGGTGCGGGGGGCGGACGGGAAACCGATGTCGTTCCGGAAGGCCGGCTACGAGCACGCCTTCGCGGCGGCCCCCGCCGACGGCTGACCGTTACTTGGCCCGCTCCGGGTCGAAACCGCGGGCGAGTTCGTCGTCCCACTCCTCCAGCAACGGCCAATCGACCGCGCAGGTGCCGAAGTCGGAGAGATGCAGGTAGCCCTTCAGCCGGTCAATCGCCCCCTGCAACACCGCCGGGTCGTTGCGGAAGATCGGGCCGTGGCTGGGCAGGAGCCACTGCGCGTCGCAGTCGCGGATGCGTTCGAGGCTGCGGATGAAGGCCGGTAGTTCGCTGCCGTGGTGGGCGTCGATGTTGCCGACCCCGCCGTCCCGGTAGATGTTGTCGCCGCTGAACAGCAGGTCGTTCATGCGAAAGGAGAGCTGCCCGTCCGTGTGCCCGGGGGTGCTCCAGACCGTCAGGGTTTGGGAGCCGACCTGCAACGTGTCGCCCTCGTCGATCGTGCGGTCGAAGGCCACCTCCGGCATCGGTTCGTCGATGCCCTGGGCGGGGATCAGCGCGTAGCTGGTGATGCGGTCGTTCTGCTCCAGCACCGCTTTGGTGCGGGGGTGACCGACGACCTCGGCGTTCGGCAGCAGGGCCTTGGCGGCGGCGAGGCCCTGCACGTGGTCGGCGTCGGCGTGAGTGGCGACGAGGTAGCGGCAGTTCGCCAGCGGCAGGTCGACCGACCGGACGATGTCGATCACCTCCGCGACCGTGTCCTCGTAGCCGACGTCGATCATCAGCCAGTCGGCCCCGTCGTGCACCACGTAGACGGCGCAACCCAGCCGGCGGCCGGCTTGATTGTTGAGTTCCAGAACGTGGGGGAAAACGTCGCGGCGGGGCTGCATCAGGGCGGAACGGGACGAACGGCGGCGGAGCGGCGAGGGCCGGGTTCTATCCTAGATCGAATCCCGCCGCGGCCGACCGTCCCGCGGACGCCGCCTGCCGCCGCCGCGCCGATTGACACCCGATCCCAGCCCCGGCTGGCGGTCCGCCGCCCGGACGTCCGACATACGGGGGCGGGGGGCGGACCGATCCGTTTGCGAAACTGCCCCCGCGGCGGCACCCTTCGGCGTCGCCGCCGCCGCCGCATCGCCCCCGCAATTCTGCGGTTTGCCCCGTCCCGCTCAGCGCCCCGCGACCGATCGCCCGTCCCGCCCCGATCGAGTTCGCCTGTCCCCACTGCCGGGCCGTGCTGCGCGCCCCGCACGACGCCGCCGGGGCCCTCGGCGACTGCCCGCATTGCGAGAAAGAGATCCGCATCCCCGGCGGGGCCGTCGCGGAAGCGGACGACCCGCTGGGCTTCATCCCGGTCGGCGCCCCGCTTGACCAGGAGGCGGTGGAGGCGGCGGTTCAGCAGTCCGCCCCCGAACGCCGGGTGGACGTGCCCGAGCCCGCTCCCGCCGCGGCGGCGGCCGGCGGCGGGGTGACGTTCGAGGCGGCGGACGACGAAGCGGCGCCAGTCACCTTCGAATCGGCGGACGACGAGCCGGCTGCCGCCAACACTGCCAACGCCGCCGTCGGACCGGCGGCGGTTGCGAAGCCGGTTCGTTCCCGCCGCGGCCGACGGCGGGGGAAGCGGGGGAACCCGGTGTTGGCGGGCCTCGTGCTGCTCGTCCTGTTCGGCGGGATCGGGGGCGCCGGCTGGGTGATGTACGAACGGCTGGCCGGTGGCGGGGCGACGGCGGTGTCGGCAGAGCTGGTCGCCGCCGAGGCGGCGCCGCCGGCCTACTTCCTGCCCCCCGACCCGGTCAGTCAGCAGGCGTTGCGCACGGTGGAATCGGGGGTGCCGTTCGTCAGCCCGATCCTCGAGGTGCGTCTCAACGGCGTCGGCGGCTCCGCCGGCGGGGCCGGGACTCCGGCGGCGGACGCCGGGGGAATGGTCGATCGCGCCACGAGTAACGACGAGCCTCCGGACGGCGGGAACGCCCCGGCCGCAGACGCCCCCGCGGACCTGCCGAACGAGGCGATCCTGGTCACGGTCCGGCCCGGCGACGCCGGTCGGCTGGTGCGGGTTGCGGCCCTGCGGGAGCGGCCGGAGGTGAAGGCCTGGCTGGAGGCGAACCCGCAGCTCTACGGCGAGAAGCAGGTGGCGTTCACCAAGGCCCGGGTCGCGTTCTTCTCGACCGTCGCCGACGGCGGGGACGCCTCGCCCTTCCGCGACTCCGTGGCTCTGAACGCCGCCACGGACGTGACCGGCTGGAGCGTCGAGGTCCTCGCCGACGGCCGCGTCCTGCCCTGCTGCCGGGAGACCGACTCCGGCGATCTCTACTTCTGCCTCCCGCGGACCGCGACGGCCTTCACGATCCGCGGCCGCAACATCCCCGGCGTCGGTCCGACGTTTCCGTTCACCTACGTCGCCGCGGTCGAACCCCCGCCGGGCGGCTGAGCGTTCCGTTTCTCCGGCGTGCCGCCGCGTGCCGGCGGGCGATGGATCGAACGCGGGCGGCGTGACGTCGACGAGGCGGCGCCGAGCCTCCGCGTGACGCCGGATGCCGTGAGCTCCCGGGGCGGATGGATCGGCGGATGCTGTTCCTGACTGACGCGTCAGCTTACCCTGCCGGCCGCCGCTTCCTTCCACTGTCGCCGCCATGTCGTCGCTTCGTTTCTCCGCCGTCCCGGCGGCCGTTCTCTCGCTGCTCGCCGGGGTCGCCGCGGCGCCGGCGGCGGACTTTCCCTACGCCGGACTGCCGGCGGAGCAGGCCGCCTCGGTGATGCGGTTGCCGGAGGGCTTCAAGGTCGTCCCGTTCGCCGCGGAACCGGACGTGACGCAGCCGATCGCGATGGCGATCGACCACCGCGGCCGGCTCTGGGTCGCCGAGGGGCACAGCTACCCGATCAAGCGGAAGCCGGGCGAGGGGAAGGACCGCATCCTCATCTTCGAAGACGTCGACGGCGACGGCCGGCACGACACCCGCAAGGTGTTCGCCGACGGGTTGAACCTGGTCAGCGGGCTGGAGGTCGGCTTCGGCGGCGTGTTCGTCGGGCAGGCCCCGGAACTGCTGTTCTTCGCGGACGCCGACGGCGACGACGTGCCGGACGGCGAGCCGGAGGTGTTGCTCGACGGTTGGCATTACGAGGACACGCACGAGACGCTGAACTCCTTCATCTGGGGCCCGGACGGCTGGCTGTACGGCTGCCACGGGGTGTTCACGCACTCCCGCGTTGGTCCGCCGGGCACGCCCGACGACCAGCGGGTGCCGATCAACGCCGGCATCTGGCGGTATCACCCGACGAGCCGGGCGTTCGAGGTCTTCGCCCACGGCACCAGCAACCCGTGGGGCGTCGACTTCGACCAGCACGGACAGAGCTTCCTGACCTGCTGCGTGATCCCGCACCTGTTCCACGTGATCCCCGGCGCCCGCTACTTCCGGCAGGCCGGGCGGCACTTCGATCCGCACGTCTACGAGGACATCCCCACCATCGCCAAGCACCGGCACTTCGTCGGGCACCAGTGGACGAAGGAGGATCAGAGCGCCAGTCTCGACTACGGCGGCGGCCACGCCCACGCCGGGGCGATGATCTATCAGGGCGACGCCTGGCCGCGGGAGTACGCCGGGGCCCTGCTGATGAACAACATCCACGGGGCCCGGCTGAACGCCGACTCCCTCACGCCGTCCGGCAGCGGGTTCGTCGGCGACCGGTTGCCGGACTTCTGCCTGACGGACGACCTCGCCAGCCAGATGCTCTACCTGCGGAGCGGTCCGGACGGCAACGTCTACGTGATCGACTGGTACGACACGAGCCAGTGTCACCACACCCGGATCGACGGGCACGAACGCTCCAACGGCCGCATCTGGAAGATCGTGTATGAGGGCGACGTAACGCCGAGGCCCCGCGGGGCCT
>NZ_JBINJD010000048.1:0-31153 GCF_043951915.1 Alienimonas sp. DA493
GCCGGAGCTTGCGCTCCGGGCTCACGCCCCCCGAGGAATCGCAGATTGATGAACGCCGCCTCCGTCACGCCTCACGCCTTGCCGCTTTCCCCTCCCGAGGCGAAGCCGCCGGAGGACCTGTCCACCCGCGAGGCCTTCGACGGGTTCGTCGCCGGGACGCTGTTCCGGGAGATGCTCAAGTCGATGCGGACCTCGATGGGCGAGACGCCGTACTTCGGCAACGGGCAGGCGAACCAGATCTTCCGCGACCGCCTCGACGGCGAATTGGCCGACCGCATGGCGGCGACGGGCGGCAAAACGCTCACGCAGGACCTCTACGAAGCGTTCGGAAACCAGACGGGCTTGAAGTAGCAGCGTCTTCTCCCGCTATTCCTTTGGGGCGGGGGGGGAACGAAGCGGCCGGGACGGCGTTCGCTGGCGAAGGGGTGCGGCTGGTTCGGTTGTGCGGGCGGTCGCCGGTTCGTGCGGTTCCGCCGGCCGGGCCGGTCGAAACGACGGGGGATGACGCCGCCCGCCCCCTTCGCCGCCCCGCCCGTCGATTCGTCGGTTCGCCCCGGCGCCGGATCCGTCGCCGGACCCGGCGCCGCCGCGCCCGCCGACCCGCTCTCTCGGGTGGGGGAGGGGGCGGTGTCGGCGTTCCTGTCCCGCCTGGAGGCCGGGCGGCGGGAGCTGGACGCCGCCGGGACCGCCTTGTCCGACGCCGGCCGGGCCGCGGACGCCGCGGCGATGGCCGCCGCCGCCGAACGATACGAGGCCGCCACCGCCGCTCTGCGGTCGCTCGCCGCCGAGCGGACCGCCCTCCTGACGCAGTCCGGGGCGGTGTCCGTGGAGGCGTTGGCGGCGTCTCACCCCGCCCTTGTCTCCCGAGTGAAGAGTCTGCGGGAGTCCGCGGCGGAGACACGGACTCGCTTGTGGCCTCGCTGGGTCTCCGCGCGACGCTCCGCCGCGGCGTGCGCTGAGGCCCTGGACCTGATCGCCCGCGGCGGGGTGCGGTCGGTCACCTACGCCGCCGGCGGCGGGGCGGAGGCCGCCGGCGGCGGGGCGCTGCTGAACCTGTCGGGGTGACGTCCGCCCGGAGATCGTTCAGCGGGCCGACGCCCCCCGCTCGACTCGTTTCGTTTGTCGTGTCCCCGTCCGCCGTTTCCCCCGTCTGAGCCGATCGCATGGGTCTGTCTGCCGTGCTGGCGAACAGCGCAAGCGCGCTGGACGTTTATACGACGGGGTTGGCGGTCTCCGGGAACAACCTGGCGAACGCCGCGACGCCGGGGTACGCCCGGAAGGAACTGTCGCTGTCGTCCGGGCTGACGCAGGCCGGGGTGCGGCAGTCGGTCAACCTGCAACTGGAAAGCCGCCTACACGCCGCGGCCACCGGGGCGGCGGGCAGCGGGGTGACGGCCGAACTGTTCGCCGGCCTGGAGCGGGTGCTGGGCGAACTGACCGACGGCGACCTGTCGACGGCCCTGTCGGACTTCTCCGCCGCCGTGGGGGCCGTGATCGCGGAGCCGGATTCCGCACCGCTGCGGCAGTCGTTGCTGGACGAGGGCGCCGCGTTGGCTGGGGACTTCCGCAGCCTCTCCTCCCGGGCCGTCGACCTGGGCGACGGCCTGGCCGCCCGGGCCGGCGAACTGGTGGGGGAGGCGAACCGCCTGATCGAGGACGTGCACGGTCTCAACAAGCAGATCGTCCTGCTGGAGCGCGGCGGGTTCTCCAAAAGCGACGCCGCCCAGCTCCGCGACAAGCGGTACGCGGCGATGCAGCGGCTCTCCGAGATCGTCCCGGTCGAGTTCCGCGAGACGAAGTTCGGCTCCGTCGAACTGCGCAGCGGCGACGATTGGCTCGTGCTGGGGGATTCGCTCCAGACCCTGGAACTGGTCGAGCCGGTGATCGATCCGCAGAACCCGCCGCTGCGGTTGCCGTCGCCGCGGGTGCGGACCAGTCGGACGAACTCCACGCTGGAGGGCGGCGGGGAATTGGGGGCGGTGCTGGAGGGGGTCGACCGGATCGTGGGCGGGTTCCTCGACGACCTCGACGGCCTCGCCGCGGGGTTCATCGAGACCGTCAACCGCGTGCACAGCCTCGGGCGGGGCGCCGAGGGGTTCGCCGCCGTCACCGCCGCCCGCACCGTGGACGACCCGGCGGCGTCGCTGGCGGAGTCGGTGGGCGCCGCCGGATTGCCGTTCCCCCCGACGCACGGCGGCTTCACCCTCACCGTCGTGAACCAGGCCACCGGGGCCGAGGCCGAAACCCGCATTGCGATCGACCTCGACGGGCTTGGCGGGAACGATACCTCCCTCAACGACCTGGTCGCTTCGCTGAACGCGGTGGACGGCGTCTCCGCCGGGCTGGACTCCCGGGGGCGGCTGACGATGGCGGCGGACTCCGGCCGGGAGTTCCACTTCGGCGAGGATAGCTCCGGCGCCCTGGCGGCGTTGGGGCTGAACCACTTCTTCGACGGCCGCGACGCCGGCTCGATCGACTTGGCGGCGCCGCTGAAGGAAAACCCGCAGTTGCTGGCGGTCGGACGGGGCGGGGGCCCGGCCGACAACTCGAACGTCCTCGCCCTGGCGAACGCCCTCGACAGCCCGCTGACGAACGCCCGCGACCCGGAGCTGAAGGGCCGCACGATCGACGGGCGGTTCGCGGAGATCGTCGGCGCCGTCAGCCGCGGGGCCGCCGCGGAGCGGGCCCTCGCCGAGGCCGCGGTCGCCCACCGGGACTCCCTCGCCAGCCAGCGGGAGCAGTTCAGCGGGGTGAGCCTCGACGAGGAGGCGGTCCGCATCATGGAACTCCAGCGGCAGTATCAGGCCAGCGCCCGGGTCATCAGCGTGACGGACTCGTTGCTCGAAACCCTCATCAACATGTGACCCACGCCGAGACGGAACCGCCTCAGCGCCAACCCGAAGCGTGAGCGAGAGCCGTTCGTCCGCGTCCGCGGGCGGGACCCGCAACCCTCGTTCCCGCTTCCGGCTCGCTCTGAACGCACCGTCCGGTCGTCGGTTTAAAAACGAACGCGAAAGGAGGATGAAACGATGCCCGTCAGTCCGGTTCTTCCCGGCCGCACGCCGGAGACGTTCCAGTTTCAGCGGCTCGGCGCCTCGCTGGATCGGATCAGCGCGGAGTCGATGCGTTTGCAGGATATGGCCGCCACCGGCGTGAAGATCGCCGTGGGCAGCGACGACCCGACCGGGGCGATCAAGGCCGGGTTGATGCAGCGGAGCGTGGAGCGCAACGCCGCCCTCCAGGAACAGCTCGCCGTCGCGGACAGCCAACTCGCCGCGACCGACGTGGGGCTCGCCACGTTCGGCGACGCCGCGACGAAAGCCCGTACGCTGTTGCAGTCCGGCGTCGGGGCGCAGTCCTCGCAGGCGGAAAAGGACGCGCTGGCGGAGGAGGTCGCCGCGTTGCGGCAGAGCGTGATCCTCGAGGGCAACCGCACCTTCCGCGGCCGGGCGCTGTTCGGCGGCTCCAGCCCGGACGGGCCGCCGTTCGTGGACCTCGGCGGCGGGCGGACGCTCTACACCGGCGATCTCGGCGGCGTGCCGGGGCTGATCAGCGATCACAGCCCGATCGACACCTCCGTCAACGGGCACGCGGCGTTGCAAGTCCTCACCCCCGCCGAGAGCCGTCCGCTGGCGCCGGCGCTCACCCTCGACACGCCGCTGTCAGCGCTGCACGGCGGGGCGGGGGTGACGCCGGGCGAATTGACGGTGAGCCTGGACGACGGGCTGGGCAACGTCGCCGTGCAGCGGGTCGACTTCGCCGGGGCTCAAACGGTGGGGGACCTGAAGACCCGACTGGAAGCGGCCTTCGGGGCCGGTCCGCCGGGGGTGAGCCTGAACGTCTCGGCGGCGGGCGACGGTCTGGAATTCGCCGTGGTCCCCGGCGGAGCCCCGGCGGCGTCGGTGGCGATCGCCGACGCCAACGGCGGTCGCTTCGGGCGGGACCTGCGGCTGGTGCCCAACCCCGCCGCCGTCACCCCCGGCGTGCTGGAGGGCGGCGGGCTGGCTCCGCGGGTCACGAAGCACACCCCGCTCTCGGCCCTCAACGGCGGGGCGGGCGTGGATCTCTCCGGCGGGCTGCGGATCGTCCAGGGGGACGAAACGGCCGAGATCGACCTCTCCGCCGCGACGACCGTCGGCGAGGCGCTGGCCGCGATCAAGCTGCAAACCGAGGCCGCCGGCGTGCACGTGTACGCCGCCCTGACCGAGGACGGAGCCGGCCTGACGATCCGCGGGCGGGTCAGCGGCGTGGACTTTTCGATCGGGGAGAACGGCGGCACGACGGCGACGGACCTCGGCGTCTCGACCCTGCCGGCCTCCACCCGGCTGGACGCGTTGAACGGCGGAGAAGGGATCCCGACCGGTCCGCTGCCGGACGGCCCCGGTCCGCTGGTCATCACCCGCCGCGACGGGACCGACGTGAGCGTGGACCTCTCCGGGGCGGAGACGTTGGAGGACGTACTCGCCGCGATCAACGCCGTGGATCCCGGCGTGCTGGAGGCTCGGCTGAGCGACGTGGGCAACGGCCTGACGCTGTCCGATTCGCAGGTTCCCACGCTGCCCGCGGTCGCCGGGCCGCTGACGGTGGCGGAGTCGGACCTGTCCGTCGGCCTCGGACTGGCGGGAACCGCGGCGCCGGGGGACGAAATTGCCGGTTCGATCGATCACCCCCGCCGCACCGGCGGCCTGCCGGACCTGCTGAAGCGATTGGAGGACGGCCTGCGGGCCGGCGACGACGCCGCCCTGCACCCGCTGGGCGACCTGCTGGACGTCGAGCAGGCCCGCGCCACCGCCGTCCGGGCCGCCGCCGGCGTGCGGCACCAACGCATCGCCCAGCAGACGGACCGGTTGGTGGACGAGGAGCTCCAGCTGCGCGAGGATCTTTCCATGGTGCTGGACGCGGACCTCGCGGAGGTGTTCAGCCGCATCACGGCCCTGCAAACCGCCTACGAGGCGACCCTCCGCCTGACCGCCCAGGCGAACCAGCTGTCGCTGGTGAACTTCCTGTAGAAGTACGGGGAAGGGGCGAGGCGTAAGGCGTAAGTGCGGGTGGCGATGTCAGGTTGAAGGCTTCAGGTGGGACCGACGGGGGCCGGGCTGCCAACGCCCTCGCGCCTCGCCCACCCATTTCCCCTCCGACCTTCCACGTTCGCCCTTCAATCACTCCTTACGCCTTTCGCCTCACCCCTTTCCCCTCTTCGGCGCCTCCAGCGTTGAACCGCGGGCGACGCGCGTCTATCGTGCCCGACCCTCTTGCCGGCGGCGCCCTGCCCTCGGCGAACCGGGGCGGGTCGTTCCGTGCGGGACGGACCCGCGACTTCTCGTTCTTCCCTCGCCCCCGCCGGGGCGCGTTCAGCAGGCGGCGTCGATGCCCATCCTCCAGAAATGCACCCAGCTTCCCAAGGAAGCCGCGGACCCGAAGTGGGTGACCGTGGACGCCGACGGGCAGATCGTCGGGCGTCTGGCGACCGGCATCGCCACCGTGCTGATGGGCAAGCACAAGCCGAACTACACCCCGCACGTGGATAACGGCGACTACGTCGTCGTCACCAATGTGGAGCGGGTCGCCTTCGGCGGGAAGAAGATGGAGCACGAATCCATCCCGCACTTCTCCAAGAAGTGGCTCCAGAAGGAATACGACCGCTACAGCGGCTATCCCGGCGGCCGCTACGTGGAGTCCGCCGAGCGGCTGCACGCCCGCAAGCCGGAGATGATCCTGCACGAGGCCGTCCGCCGGATGCTGCCCAAGAACAAGCTGGGCCGGCAGATGCTCAAGAAGCTCAAGCTGGTCGTCGGGCCGGACCACGGCCACCAGGCCCAGCAGCCGGGCGAGTTCCCGGCCCACCTGCTGCCCAAACGCTCCCGCTGAGCCCGCCGTTCGCCTCGGGGGCTGACGGCCCCCGCCCGACCCGCTCCCGCTTCTCCTCCCGCCTCCCCCGCTGACTTTCGCCCGCCGCGCGGGACCCTCGCTCATGCCGAACGACGCCGACACGCCCGATCCCGACGCCCCGACGCAGACCCCCGGCGCGTCCCCCACGCCGACCGACGGCGTGCCGAAGGGCCCGAGCAGCGAGACGACTGCCGCGGACGTGCCCGGGACCGACGCGAACAACCCGGTCGACGAAACGAAGACGGCGTCCGACTCCGGCGGCACCGAGAGCGGCCAGACCGCCCCGCTGACCGAGTCCGCCAACGTGGATTCCGACGCCGCCGCCGGCAGCGCCGACATTCAGGTGGACGCCCCGCAGGGCGAACTCGCCGCCGCCGATCAGGCCGCCGAACCGGCGGGCGAGGAGCCCACCACCGGCGCCGAGGTCGGCGCCGCCTCCCCGGACGAGATGGGCCCGGACGCCACCGGCGAAAGCTACGCCGTGGACATGGGCCTGACCCTCGGCGGCGGCCGCGCCCCCGAGGACATCGCCCCGCCGCCGGAAAGCATGATCCGCGGCTCCATCGACCGCTTCGGCACCGCGATGGGCACCGGCCGGCGGAAGACGAGCGTCGCCCGCGTCCGTATCTCCGACGGCACCGGCCAGTTCAGCGTGAACGGCCGCGACCTGGAGGATTACTTCAGCTTCGTCCGCGACGTGGAGGCGGTCCGCGCCCCGCTCGAGCGGACCGAGATGTCCGACAACGTGGACGTTTGGGTGCGCGTCGAGGGCGGCGGCACCACCGGTCAGGCCGGCGCCATCGTGCTCGGCATCGCCCGGGCCCTGCAGGCCAAGGACCCGAACCTGCACGGCACGCTGCACCACGGCGGCTTCCTCACCCGCGACGAGCGGGCCGTCGAACGGAAGAAGTACGGCCGCCGCAAGGCCCGCCGGAGCTTCCAGTTCTCCAAGCGGTGATCCGCGAGAGGCTTCTTCTCACATGGTGACGCCGGGGCCCCCGCGGGGCTCCGGCTTTCTTTTTACGATCCGCCCATGCCCGCCGCCGTCATCAACTATCTGCTCGGGCCGGACCTGCGCCTGATGTTGGAGGAGGGCGACACCGAGGGGCTCAAGGCATTTTGTGAGGAACTGCACCCCGCCGCCCTGGCCGAGGTGCTGGCCGACCTGGAAGACGAAACGGTCTGGCGGGTGCTCTCCCACTGCCCGTTGCCCCGGCAGGTGGAGATTTTCGAGTTCCTCAGCCTCCACCGGCAGGTCGAGCTGGTCGAGGCGATCGGCAAGGAACGGCTCAGCCGGCTCGTCGGGGAGATGAGCTCCGACGACCGGGCGGACCTGCTCTCCCGGCTTGACCCGGCCCGCGTGGAGGCGCTGCTCCCGCTGATGGCCCAGGCCGACCGGGCCGACGTCCGCCGGCTGCTGGCCTACCCGGAGGAGTCCGCCGGGTCGATTATGACCACGGAGTACGCCAGCCTGCCGGAGCACGCGACCGTCGCCGAGGCCCTCACCGCCCTTCGCAAGCAGGCCCCGGACGCGGAGACGCTGTACTACATCTACATCCTCGGCCCGGACCGGCGGTTGGACGGGTTCGTCTCCCTGCGGGACCTCGTGCTGGCCCGGCCGGACCGGACCGTCGGCGAATTGATGCGGCGGGACGTGGTCAGCGCCCGGGTGGACGACGACCAGGAGGAGGTCGCCGCCCAGGTGATGCGGTACGACTTTCTCGCCCTGCCGGTGGTCGACGAGGCGAACCGCCTGGTCGGCATCGTCACCCACGACGACGCGATGGACGTCGTCCGGCAGGAGGCGGAAGAGGACGTCCTGATGATGGGCGGCGTCGAGCCGCTGGAGGACAGCTACTCCGAAACCGGCGTGCTGGAGCTGGCCTGGAAGCGGGGTAAGTGGCTGATGTTCCTCAGCCTCGTCGCCCTGGCGACCGCCCAGGTGTTGCAGCGGTTCGAGGAGGTCAGCGAGACGCACGTCTGGCTGGTGCTGTTCCTCCCGCTGGTGCTGGCCGCCGGCGGCAACGCCGGCAGCCAGTCGGCGGCCTTGATCATCCGGGCGATCGCCCTGAACGAGCAGGGCGCCGGCCCGTGGCGGCTGGCCGCCCGCGAACTGCTGGTCGGCAGCACGCTGGGCACCCTGCTGGCGTTGATCGGCTACCTCAGCGGCTATCTGTGGTTCAGTCTGGGCTCCAACGAGAGCCTGATGGTCGCGGGCACGGTGTTCGTGGTGGTCGTCATCGGCACGGTCTGCGGCTCGTTGTTGCCGTTGGCGAGCAAAAAGCTCGGCGCCGACCCGGCCCTGATGAGCACCCCGCTGATTACCGCGGTCATGGACGTCACCGGTGTCGTCCTCTATTACGGCGTGGGCATTTGGCTGCTGACGACGCTTGCCGGCACGGCGACCCGCTGAGGCTCAGGCGACGGGGATCGTGCCGCCGTCGATCACGTATTCCGTCCCTGTTATGGAGGCCGCCCGGGGGGAGGCCAGGAAGGCGATCAGGTTCGCCACCTCCTCCGGCCGGGCCGGACGGCCGAGCGGGATGCCGCCGAGGGAGTCCATGATGAGTCGTTTGCCGCCGTCCTCGTCGGTGCCGGCCTGTTCCGCGACGCGGCGGACCAGCGCGACGGCGGCCTCCGTCTCGACCCAACCGGGCGAGACGCGGACGACCCGCACGCCCCGCGGGGCGACCTCCTTCGACAGGGCTTTGCTGTAGGTCGACAGGGCCGCCTTCGCGGCGGCGTAGGCCGTCGTGGACTCCGGCAGGGGCAGCCGATTCTGGATCGAGGTCACGTGAATCACCACGCCCGATCCCCGCGCCAGCATCCCGGGCAGCAGCGCCCGGTCCAGCCGGACGGCGGGGAACAGGTTGAGGCGAAACTCGTCCTGCCAGGCGTCGTCGTCGAGCGCCGCGAAGCCGCCCGCCGGCGCCGAGGAGCCGCCGAGGACGTGCACGAGCACATCGACCCCGCCGAGCCGCTCCTCCGCTGCCCGGGCCACCGCGTCGCAGCCCTCTGGCGTGGTGAGGTCCGCGGCGACGAACTGTTCCGCCGGGACGTCCTCCGGCCGCGACCGCGCCGTCGTCAGCGTGCGGGCGCCGAGCTGGCGGAACAGGGCGACCGTGGCGGCGCCGACGCCCTTGGTCCCGGCGGTGATCAGTGCCCGCCGACCCGCGAGTTCCAGATCGAAGGACATCACCCAATCTCCAGGTTCGTGATTCGGTCGTCGGCCAGCCGGAAGACGTGGTCGAGTTCGACCGGGCTCCCGGGGAAATTGCCGGCGACCCGCGCCCGGATGGTCATGCCGGCGTCCCGGGGGACGACCTCCAGCGGTTCCGCGGTGAAGGCGGTGGTCCGCTGCGCCTCCCGCAGCCAGGCGGCGATGGCCGCATGGCCGCGGTGCGTGCGGTTCTCATCTTGGACGACGGCGTCCACGGCGAAGCAGCGGTCGGGGTCGAAGGGGACGGCGCCGTTGCTCGCCTCAAAAAAGGCGGCGATCGGATCGGGCAGGGGGGCGTTCATTGCGTCGCGTTCCTGAGGGAGGGGGCCGAAGTTGGCGATGCGGAGATCGTCGCTTAGGCTGGCCGGCCCTCAAGAACGCACTTCAAAGTAAGTGACGGACAAATGCGTAAGGTCTATACGCCTGAAACGGCCGCGGCCGGGGTGGAAGAGGCCTTCCAACTGATCGGGGGGCGTTGGAAATTAATCATTCTGTTCCACCTGTTCGGGGGGAACGTGCGACGGTACTCGGACCTCGAGCGGCTTATCCCGGGGATCTCGCAGAAGATGCTGGCCCAGCAATTGCGCGGGCTGGAAGCGGACGGCCTCGTGTCGCGGACGATCTACCCGCAAGTCCCGCCGAAGGTGGAGTACCGGCTGACCGAGTGGGGGCAGTCGCTCTGTCCCGCGCTCGACGCGTTGTTGGCCTGGGCGGAACGACGGAATGGGGCGATCGCTCCCGCCCCGCCCGGCGCCGTCGAGGACGCCGCGGTCGTCGGGGACCGGAACGAGGAAACGGCTGCACGCCCCTGATCTGGCGCCGCGGGCCCCGCCAACGCCTCCGCCGACGGCGGCCCCGTCTTGGTCGGGCGGAAGGATTCTGCGACAGTCGCCCCGCGGACCAGTCACGGAACGAATGGAAGGCGCCCCCATGAAGCTGCACCGCCGCGTCGCCCGGTCCCTCGGCTACAGTCTGGTCCGCATCCGCAAGGATCACTCAATCCTCGACCATCACCTCGCCAAAGTGATGACGAGCTACGGGGTGAACGTCGTCGTGGACGTCGGCGCCAACAAGGGACAGTTCGGCAGCCTGCTGCGGTCCGGGGGCTATACAGGCCTGATTCTCTCCTTCGAACCCGTCGCGGAGTGCTATCGGGCGCTTCAGGCGGCGGCGGAGGGGGACGACCTGTGGCGGACGTTCAATTGCGCGCTCGGCCGGGAGGAGGCTGAGCTGAGCATCAACGTCGCCGAGAACGACACCCTCTCCTCCTTCCGCACGCCCAGCGAGTTCGGCCGCGACAAGTTCCCCGACCGCATCGAGGCCGGCCGCACGGAGACGGTGCCGGTGAAGCGGCTGGACGCCCTGTTCGACGACGCCGTCCGCGACGTCGAACGGCCCACGGCGTTCCTGAAGATGGACACACAGGGCTTCGACCTGGACGTGTTTGCGGGGGCCGAGGGCTGCCTGGATCGCGTCGTCGGGGTGCAGTCCGAACTCTCGGCGCTGCCGATCTACGAAGGTATGCCGGACTACGTCGAAAGCCTGTCCACGATCCGCGCGGCCGGGTACGAGGTGAGCGGCTTCTTCCCGATCTCCCGCCAGTCCGATTCGTTGCTGCTGGTGGAGTTCGACGTCGTGATGCTCCGCAAGCCGGTCGCGGCGGACGAATCGGACGGCTGACGCGGCCGGAGAGGTGACGGGACCCGGGACGCGGCTACATCTATTACGCTGTCCCTTCGTCTCCGCCCCGACCCGGTCCCCCGGCGCCTCCCCGGCATGAATCCCCTCCGCCGTCTGAATTCGTTGGTGGAACGCCACATCCGCGCCGTCGAAATGGCGGGCGTCCTGATGCGAATCTTCAGTTTCTCCTTGGTGAGCTGGCTCGGCCCGGAGAGCCCGTTCCTGTTCGTCTGGGCGTTCAACACGGTCGACGCGATCCTGCTCTCCTGGTGCGCGATCCTGAAGAAGGACTGGGCCTACACGCTGCTGAACGTGTTCTGGATCGGCGTGGGCGTCCTCGGCATGGTCCGGGCCGCCGGCGTCGGCGCCCACTGACGGGGCCGTCCTGACGAGACTGTCCGCCTCCGACCCGGAGTTCGACCGCGATCGTGCGGCGAGCCGGCCGTCGAACGGACCGCCGTCTGGCGCCGCGGCGGTTTCGGGCGCTTCAGGCGGGCCGCCCCTCCCGGGGCACGATCCCGACCAGACGCATCAGTTCCAAGGCGTTGCTCCGCGGGACGACGCCGGGCCGCAGGCGGTGGTCGAAGGTCATCCGGCCGTCGGCGAGGTGGTCGCGGAAGTGCACGTTCGCGGCCCGGTCGCCGAGGTCGTCGACCAACTCCGTCAGGGCCAGGTCGTGCGTCGTCACCAGGCCGAAGGCCCCGCGGTCCAGCAGCGTGCGGACGACCGCCTCGGCGCCGGTGCGGCGGTCGGCGGAGTTCGTACCCTGCAGGATTTCGTCCAACAGAAACAGGACCGGCGGCTCCTCGACCGGGGAACCGGACCGGGCGTCGTCCAGCACGCCGGCGAGGCGGCGGACGCTCTCGAAGAACAGGCTCTTGCCGTCGGCGAGGCTGTCCGTGACCCGCATCACGCTCCGCACCCGGCAGGGGGCCAGCGACAGCGAGTCTGCGCAGACCGCCGCCCCGGCGCCGGCCAGCGTCGCGTTCACGCCCACCGCCCGCAGCAACGTGCTTTTGCCGGACATGTTCGACCCGCTGACCAGCAGCAGGGCGGGGGCGTCGGCGTCATCGGCCGGACCGTCCGCCGAGGGAGCAACGGCGAGGGCCACGTCGTTCCGCACGCACTCCGTTTGCGGGAGCAGGGGGTGCCCGATCGCTGCGGCGGCGAACCGGGCGGGGCCGGCCTCGTACCGCGGGACGACGAAGGCCGGGTGTTCAAACCGCCAGCGGGCCAGCGACAGCAGCGCCTCGAACCGGCCGGCGGCGGCGGCCCATTCGGACAACCGGCTGCCGTGCGTCTCAGCCCAGCGGGCGATTGCGTGGGCGTGGAACAGCGGCAGGGCGAACACCGCGGAGGCCAGGGCGACGAACTGGTTGTTCCGGCTCGTCTCCAGCCGCCGGGCGACCGCCGCCAGCCGGGCGACCGCCGCGGAGGGCGTCTCCCCGGTTTCGCGGTCGGTCAGCGCGTCCCGCAGCGCCCGCACGGCCGGGGCGGGGGACTCGCAGCGTTCCAACAGGCCGAGCACGCCGGAGAGCAGCGTCAACCCGCCCCCGGTGCGCTCGGAGTAGGCGGCGGCCGCGGAGACGCGGTCGCGGAACACGTACTGCAACGCCCCCTGGCCGCCCGCCGCCGCCAACAGCAGGCCGACGGAGCCGGCGGCGAGCAGCCACCAACCCAGCCCGATCACCGCCGCCGCCCCGAAGGCGAGAGCGGCGAACCGGGCCCCGACCGGCAGCGGCCGCGGCGGGACGACCGCGGCCGACTCGCCCGGCGTCGCCGGCGGGTCGCCGGGCAGCAGGGCGAGGCGTTCGCGCAGCCGCACTTCGCCGGCCAGTTCGTCCGCGGCCTGCTGGCGGGAACGCACCTCCTCCGGATCGGCCGGGGCGAGCAGCCAGGCGGCCAGCGTCGCCCGGCCGCCAGCGGTGCGGGCGCAGGAGAGCCGGCGGAACAGCCCGGCCTCGCCGAACAGATCAAGGTCCGCCGCGTGCGGCCGGTCCGGCGGGAGCAGGTCGGCGCCGACGTCCGCATCCGGCACCAGCCCCCCGCCGATCCGCAGCCGGGCGTGATCGTGATGGGTAACGGCCCGGCCGGCCGCGGCCTGATTCGAGGCGATTCCCTCATGAATCAGGCAGAGGGCGGCGAAGCCGACCATGGGGATCAGCAGCCACCAACCGGTCCACGCGCCCGCCGCCCAACCGATCGCCACGGCGACGCCGAGGAGAAAGATCAGGCCGCGGCCGGCGGCGAGGCGGTCGTCCCACCGGCGCCAGCGATCGACGGCGGCCTGCCGCGCCGCCTTCTCCGCCGCGTGCACCGCCGACGGATCCGCCGCCGCGGCGCCCGGTCGATCCGGGGACGGCGGTGCGGGGCCGGGCGGCGCCGAACCGGGCGGGGCGTCGGGCGAAGCGGTCGGGGCGGGCGGGGGAACCGTGGCGCTCGCGGCGACGCTCACGCGGAAAGCTGCTCGCGGGCGGCTTCGAGAATTTCGCGGGTCCGGACGATGCCGTCCCGCTCGCTCAGCTTGCCGCCCTCGTACTCCACGCCGATGTAGCCGTGGTAGCCGGCGTCGGTGACGATCTTGCACATCGTGACCAGATCGAACTTCAGCCCGCGGCCCTCAGTGACGGAGGAGGGGGCCGGTTCGGGGAAGTCGTAGCTCTTGGCGGACATGCCCTTGGCGTAGGGCGTGAGAATGCGGACGCCCTTGTAGGGGTCGAACGTCTTGTCGCCGCTGATGCGGAAGTTGCCGAAGTCCGGCAGGGTGCCGACGCGGGGGTGGTCGCACAGCTCCATCACCCCGGCGAGCCAGCCGGCGTTGGAGCTGAGGCCGCCGTGGTTCTCAACGATCACGCTCTGGTCATAACCTTCGGCCAGCTCGCAGAGCTGCCGCAGACCGTCGGCGGCCCGTTCCATCTGCTCCGTGAAGGACCCGCTGCTGCCGGCGTTCACGCGGATCGCGTGGCAGCCCAGCGCCTGGGCGCTTTTCAGCCACTTCTCGTGGTTCTGGACGGCCTTCTTGCGGGCGGCGTCGTCCGCGGCGCCGAGCTGGCCCTCGCCGTCGACCATGATCAGCACGCTGGTGACGCCCTCGTCCTCGCAGCGGCCCTTCAGTTCCTTCAGGTACTCGTCGGAGGTGTTCTTGAAGAACCGGTTGACGTACTCGACCGCGGAGATGCCGACTTCCTTCGTCTTCGCGGGGAACTCCAGGTTGGAGAATTCGCCGGCGCCGAGGGCCTTGTGGAAGGACCACTGGGCGAGGGAGATCTCGAACGGCTGGCCGCTCTTGTTGTCGCCGTGGTGATCGGCCCGGGCGGAGCGGGGGGCGAACGCCGCGACGCCGGCGGTCGCCGCGGCGGCGCCGAGGGCGGATTTGAGCAGGGTGCGGCGGTTGGGAGCGGACATCGGCGCGCGACAAAGTGCGGAACGGGGCGAACGGGCGGAGTTTACCGGCCGCGTCCGCCCCCGGCGACCGAGGGCGGACGCGAGTAGAATGCCCCGGCGCCCCCCTCGCACGTCCGCCGTCAGGAGCTTCCGCCGATGCCCTCGCCGTTCCCCGGGATGGACCCGTTCCTGGAAGATCCCGGCCAGTTTCCGGCGCTGCACGGACTGCTCATCGCGTCCATCGTCAGCCAATTGCAGCGATCGTTGCCGCCTGAGTATCTCGCCAGCTTGGACGAACGCGTCTGGATTGGCCCTGGCGGCCGAAACGTCGAGCCGGATACGAACGTGCTGCGGCGGGAGCCGGCGGGACCGGCGTCCTTCGCTGAGAACGGAGCGGGCGGCGGGGGGACGGCCACGCTGTTGGCTCCCGGTACGGCGCCGTTGATCCTCACGACGACGGACGATCCCCACCGGGAAAAGTTCGTGGAGATCCGGGCGCGGGCTGACGGCGAGGAGCGGGTCGTGGCCGTGCTGGAGGTTCTCAGTCCCAGCAACAAAGCCCGCGGTCCCGGGCGGGACAGCTACCTCGCCAAGCAGCACGACGTGCTGGGGACGCGGCAGCACCTCATCGAACTCGATCTGCTGCGGGCCGGGCAGCCGACGACGGCGTTGCCGGACGACGACCGCGCCCGCGTCCTCCGGGACGTGCCCTATCACGCCTGCGTCGCCCGGGGGGACATCCCGAACCGGTACGAGCTCTACCCGATCCCGCTGCGGGAACCGCTGCCGCGCATTTCGATCCCGCTGGAGCGGGACACTCCCCCGATTGCGTTGGATCTGCAGGCCGCGTTCGATCGGGCCTACGACGACGGACCGTTCGCGCGGCGGAACCCCTACGGCGACCTCGGTCACGTGACGCCGCCGCTGTCGGCGGAGGACGCTGCCTGGGCGGCGGACCTGCTGAAAACTCGCGGGGCGTAACGAAAACGCCCCGGACGCGGGGGCGTCCGGGGCGTTGATAACGTGTTCGCCCGGCCGACCGACGGCCGGGGAACGACTCAATACCGGTAGTAGTCCGGCTTGAACGGGCCGTGCTGCGGGATGCCGAGATTCTCGGCCTGCTCCGGGGTGAGCTTGGTCAGCTTCACGCCGATCTTGTCCAGGTGCAGGCGGGCGACCTCCTCGTCCAGCTCCTTGGGCAGGACGTGCACGTCGATGCCCCACTCGTCCGGGTTCTGCCACAGGGCGAGCTGGGCGACGACTTGGTTCGTGAAGCTGTTGCTCATCACGAAGCTCGGGTGGCCGGTGGCGCAACCGAGGTTCACCAGGCGGCCCTCGGCCAGCACGATGCGGCAGGTGCCGTCCGGGTAGGTGTAGCGGTCGACCGGGCCGCCCTCGTCGCGGTCGGTCTTGAGCCGCTCCTTTTTGACGTCCGGGTGGTTGTTCAGGTAGGCGACCTGAATCTCGCTGTCGAAGTGCCCGATGTTGCAGATGATCGCGTTGTGCTTCATCCGGTCCATGTGTTCGCCGCAGATCACGTCGTCGCAGCCGGTGGCGGTGACGAAGATGTCGGCTTCGGCGCAGCATTCCTCGAGGGTGGTGACCTCGTAGCCCTCCATGGCGGCCTGCAGGGCGCAGATGGGGTCGATCTCGGTGACGATGACCCGGGCGCCGAGGCCGCGGAGGGCGTCGGCGGAGCCCTTGCCGACGTCGCCGTAGCCGCAGACCACGCAGATCTTGCCGGCGACCATCACGTCGGTGGCCCGCTTGATGCCGTCGGCGAGGCTCTCGCGGCAGCCGTAGAGGTTGTCGAACTTACTCTTGGTGACCGAGTCGTTGACGTTGATCGCCGGGCAGCCGAGCTTGCCGGCCCGGTGCATCTGATGGAGGCGGTGGACGCCGGTAGTGGTCTCCTCGGTCAGGCCGCGGATGCCTTTCAGCAGTTCCGGGTAGTCGTCGTGGACCATCTTGGTGAGGTCCCCGCCGTCGTCGAGGATCATGTTCAGCGGCTGCGGTTCGCCGCCGTCCTTGGACGGGAAGAAGATCGTCTGCTCGATGCACCAGTTGAACTCTTCCTCCGTCTCGCCCTTCCAGGCGAAGATCGGAATCCCTTCCTTCGCCAGCGCGATCGCCGCGTGGTTCTGGGTGGAGAAGATGTTGCAGGAGCTCCAGCGGATCTCGGCCCCCAGTTCGATGAGGGTCTCGATCAGAACGGCCGTCTGGATCGTCATGTGCAGACAACCGGCGATGCGGGCGCCCGCCAGCGGTTTCTGGCCGGCGTACTTCTCCCGCAGGGCCATCAGGCCGGGCATCTCCACCTCGGCCAGTTCGATCTCGCGGCGCCCCAGGGCGGCGAGATGTTCGAACTGCTCCTCGGACACGTTCGCCACCTTATAGGGCAGAACTTCAGCGGCAGCGGCGGTCATGGGCGAAACAGGCAGCGAAAACGAGGGGGAGGGGAGTCGGCCGATCGGCGCGACGGCGTCCGGCGAAGACCGGACGCGAGTGCAGAACTTCACCGGTCCGGTTCCGGCATTCACGGAAAGAGCGTAAAATGTGCCGACGGTCGGGGCAAACCTGTTTTGCGCGGTCGTCGGTCACGGCCTCCGTCGCCGACCCTGCCGGACGCTCCCGGGCCCGCCACGGCCCGCGACGGGCGCTCCGTGAACCGGACCCGCCCCGCCGCGGTTCCCGAGGTCCTGCCCCGGGGTTCCGCCCCCGCTCCCTCCCGCCGTCCCCCGGTCGTCCGCCGCGCATGCACCTGTCCGACGTCTACGCCGACCGTTTCGGCCTGTCGTTCGAAATGTTTCCCCCGAAGACGCCGGCCGGCGACGAGGCCCTCCGCGGCGAACTGGCCCGGCTGGCGGAGTACGACCCGGCGTTCGTCAGTTGCACGTACGGCGCCGGCGGCAGCACCCGCGACCGCACCCTCGACTGGTGCCGCGAACTGAAGACGGACTTCGACCAGAACGTTACCGCCCACTTCACCTGCGTGGGCAGCGCCCAGGGCGACATGGCCGAGTGGCTCGACGCCGCCAAGCGGTCCGGCGTCTCCAACATCATGGCCCTCCGCGGCGACCTGCCCCAGGACGAGAACGCCGGCGGCCCGGACGGCGCCCCCTGGGAGCCGCCCCCCGGCGGGTTCCGCTACGCCAACGAACTGGTCGCCTTCGTGCGGGAGCGGTTCCCGGAGTTCGGCGTCGGCGTCGCCGGCTATCCGGAGAAGCACCCGGAGTGCGTCGACCCGCAGACCGACCTCGCCAACCTGAAGCGCAAGGTCGACGCCGGGGCCCACGCCGTCTTCACCCAGCTGTTCTTCGACAACGACCACTTCCTGCGGTTCCGCGACGCCTGCGAGGACCTCGGGATCGACGTGCCGATCGTCCCCGGGGTGATGCCCGTCACGGACTTCGCCCGCATCAAGCGGATCACCGCGATGTGCGGGTCGTCCTTCCCGGAGGAGTTTGCCTCCGCCCTGGAAGCGGTGAAGGACGACAAGGAGGGGCAGTTCGAGGTCGGCGTGGACTGGGCCGTGAACCAGTGCCGCGGCCTGTTGGAGGAGGGCGTGCCCGGCATGCACTTCTACGTGCTGAACAAAGCCGCCGCGACGGAGCAGATCCTCGACGGCATGAACCTCGCCCCGGTTCCCGCCTGAACCCCGTTTCGCCCTAAGCCCCGTTTCGCGTCGCCGGCGACTCCGTTTCGGCCCGCCGGCGAGCGCGTGCGTCAGGCCGACGGGGGGCGGGCGTTCGCGCCGGGCGACGAACGCCTACACTCTTTTCCCGCCGCCCGCCGGCGCCCTTGCCGAACCCGTCCCCCGGGACGGGCGTCGTCCCGTACCGCGTCGCCTTCCGACCAACCCGCCCCGTGCCGACCGAACGCCGCCGCTCCGACCTGCTCCGCAATCACCTCGCGGACCGCATCCTGCTGCTCGACGGGGCGATGGGGTCGCTCATCATGGGCGCCGGGCCGAAGGAGGAGGACTACCGCGGCGAGCGCTTCAAAGATCACCCGATCGACCTGAAGAACGCGAACGACGTTCTCGTCCTCACCCAGCCGGACCTGATCCGCGGCATCCACGCCCAGTACCTGGAGGCCGGCAGCGACATTATCGAGACCGACACCTTCAACGCGGCGTCGGTCAGCATGGAGGAGTTCGGCCTCGCCGAACTGACCTACGAACTGAACAAGGCCGCCGCCGAACTGGCCCGCGGCGTCGCCGAGGAGTTCACGAAGAAGAACCCGGACAAGCCCCGCTTCGTCGCCGGCAGCATCGGCCCGACGAAGGTGACCCTCTCCATGTCCCAGGACGCGGAGAACCCCGGCCACCGGGCCTTCACGTTCGATCAGGTCGCCGAGAGCTACGCCGAGCAGGTCCGCGGCCTGCTGGACGGGGGCGTCGATTTACTGCTGCCGGAGACCAGCTTCGACACGCTCAACATGAAGGCGTGCCTGTTCGCCATCAGCGGGGTGTTCGAGGAACGCGGGATGAGCCCGGACGAGGTGCCGGTGATGATCTCCGGCACCGTGTTCGAGGGCGGCCGCACGCTGACGGCCCAGAGTCTCGAAGCCTTTTACGCCAGCGTGAAGCACTTCCCGAGCCTGTCGGTCGGGATGAACTGCGCGCTGGGCCCGAAGCAGATCCGCCCCTACGCGGAGACGCTGTCGGAGATCGCCGACCGCCACGTCAGCCTCTATCCCAACGCCGGCATGCCGGACGGGATGGGCGGCTTCGACGCCACGGCGAGCGAGTTCAGCGACATCGTTCAGAGCTTCGCTGAGAGCGGCTGGGTGAACTTCCTCGGCGGGTGCTGCGGCACCACGCCGGAGTTCATCGAGCAGATCGCCCGCAAAACGAAGGGCCTGAAGCCCCGCCGCATCCCCGACCTGCCACGCTACAGCACCTACGCGGGGCTGGAGCGGGTCGTGGTCAAGGAGGACAGCGGCTTCCAGATGGTCGGCGAGCGGACCAACGTCACCGGCTCGAAACGCTTCGCCCGGCTCATCAAGAACGACGACTACGACGAAGCCGTCTCCGTCGCCCGGCAGCAGGTCGAGGGCGGGGCGAACATCATCGACGTCAACATGGACGAGGGCCTGATCGACGGGCCGGAAGCCATGACGAAGTACCTCAACCTGCTCGCCGCGGAGCCGGACGTCGCCGCGGTGCCGGTGATGATCGACTCCTCCGACTGGAAGGTGCTCGAAGCCGGCCTGAAGTGCGTGCAGGGCAAGCCGGTCGTCAACTCGATCAGCCTCAAGGGCGGCGAGGAGGAGTTTTTAAAGCAGGCCGCGCTGCTCAAGCGCTACGGCGCCGCCGCGGTGGTGATGGCCTTCGACGAGGAGGGCCAGGCCACCGAGTGCGACCGCAAGGTCGAGATCTGCGAGCGGGCCTACAAACTGCTGGTCGAGAAGGCCGGCTGGGACCCGACGGACATTATCTTCGACCCCAACATCCTCACCGTCGGCACGGGGATGGAGGAGCACGCGAATTACGCGGTCGAGTTCTTCGACGCCGTTCGCGAGATTAAAAAGCGTTGCCCCGGCGCCAAGACGAGCGGCGGCGTGAGCAACGTGAGCTTCGGCTTCCGCGGCAACGACCCGGTGCGGGAGGCGATCAACGCCTGCTTCCTGTACCACGCGATCGACGCCGGCCTCGATATGGGCATCGTCAACGCCGGTCAGTTGGAGGTCTACGAGGAAATCGACCCGAAGCTGCGGGACCTCGTCGAGGACGTCCTGTTCAACCGCCACCCGGAGGCGACCGACCGGCTGATCGAATTCGGCGAGACCGTCAAAGCGAAGGGCAAAGCCGACGACACGGACAAGCTGAAGTGGCGGGAGGCCCCCGTCGAGAAGCGGATCGAGCATGCCCTGCTGAAGGGCATCACGGACTTCATTGAAGAGGACACGGAGGAGGCCCGTCAAAAGCTGGATCGCCCGCTGAACGTGATTCAGGGCCCGCTGATGGACGGGATGAACGTCGTCGGCGAACTCTTCGGCGCCGGCAAGATGTTCCTCCCGCAGGTCGTCAAAAGCGCCCGCGTGATGAAGCGGGCCGTCGCCTACCTCACGCCCTATATGGAGGCGGAGAAAGAGGAAATGGCCCGTCTCGCCAAGGAGCGGGGCGAGGTGGAGTCCTTGGAAGAAGCCAAAAGCACCCGCGGCACCGTGCTGATCGCCACGGTGAAGGGGGACGTGCACGACATCGGCAAGAACATCGTCGCCGTCGTGCTGCGGTGCAATAACTTCGAGGTGGTCGACCTCGGCGTGATGGTGCCCGCCGATAAAATCCTCGACGAAGCCGAAAAGTGCGGGGCGCAGATTATCGGCCTCTCCGGCCTGATCACCCCCTCGCTCGAAGAGATGACCGGCGTCGCCCGGGAGATGACCCGGCGCGGACTTAAAACCCCGCTGTTGATCGGCGGGGCGACCACCAGCCCCCGGCACACGGCGGTGAAGATCGCCCCGCACTACGAGGGGGCGCCGGTGGTGTGGGTCGGCGACGCCAGCCTCTCGGTCCCGGTGGTCGAAAAACTATTGGACCCGGAGAAACTCAAGCAGTTGGAGGCGGAGAACGCCGAGGCTCAGGAGCGGCACCGCGAGGCGTACGTCGGCCGGCAGGAAAAGAACCTCGTCCCCTACGCCGAGGCGTTCGAGCGCCGCTTCCAGACCGACTGGCAGAACGTCGACGTGCCCAAGCCGGCCTTCACCGGGCTCAAGGTCCTCGACGATTACCCGCTGCGGGAGATCGCCGAATATATTGACTGGTCCCCGTTCTTTATGGCCTGGGACCTGCACGGCAAATACCCGCGCATCCTGGAAGACGACGTCGTCGGCGAGCAGGCCCGCGAACTATTCCAAGACGGCAAAGCCGAGTTGGAACGGCTCCTGGAGGAGAACGTGCTCCGCGCCCGCGGCGTGTACGGCTTCTTCCCGGCCGCCAGCGACGGCGACGACCTGGTGCTGTATACGGACGACGAGCGCACCGAAGAACGCCTGCGGTTCCCGATGCTCCGCCAACAGTGGGAGCGCCGGGGGCAGAAGGACTTCCGCAGCCTCGCCGACTACGTCGCCCCGGTCGGCAGCGGAGTGAAGGACTACGTGGGCGCCTTCGCCGTGACGGCCGGCCACGGCGCCGACGAGCACGCCCTCGCTTTGGAGCAGGGCGGGGACGACTACCGGGCGATCATGGTGAAAGCCCTTGCCGACCGCTGCGCGGAGGCCTTCGCCGAACGCCTGCACAAGCAGGCCCGCGACGACTGGGGCTTCGGCCAAGCCGAGGGACTCTCCCGCGATGAATTGATCGGCGAAAAATACCGCGGCATCCGCCCGGCGTTCGGCTACCCGGCCTGCCCGGACCACACCCTCAAAACGGAGTTGTGGTCCCTGTTGGACGTCGAAAAGAACGCCGGCATGACCCTCACCGAAAGCCTCGCCATGTGGCCGGCGAGCAGCGTGAGCGGCCTGTACTTCGCCCACCCGGACGCCCGCTACTTCAGCGTCGACCGGGTGACGAAGGACCAGATCGAGAGCTACGCCCGGCGCTCCGGCAAGCCGGTCGCCGAGGTGGAGAAATGGCTCGCTCCGAACCTGGGATATAATCCCGCGGAATGATCAAAGACCAAGAGACAAGAAACAAAATGACGGACGTACGTCTTTGTTTCTTGTCTCTTGGGAATTGAAATCGTTTCCGTCCCTCAGTCCTCCATCTCGTCGACCCGCTTCGCCAGTTCGCGGGTCCGTTCGAGGTGACCCTGGATCGTGCTCTCGGCGTCGGTCAGCACGGTCTTCAATTCCGGGCCGGCGTGGTCCGCGGCGACCTGCACGGCGGCGAGCATTTTCAGGTGGGCGAGCCACTGCTGGTTGAGGTAGCCCAGATCGAACGACCGGCCTTCCTGCCGGCCGAGGGCCTCTTTCACGTCGGCGTGGGCCTTCGCCATCGCCTGCACCCGCAGGTTGGCGTTGCGGCCGCGGTTCATGCCGCGGCCGGGGCGGTCCTCGTTCAACGCCCGGTCGCTCCGGCGGGCGAGGTCCGCGGCGCCCTCGCGGGCTTCGGCCCGCGTCCGGCGGCCGGTCTGCCGGGCGCGTTCGCCCAGCTCGCGGGCTTCCTGCTCGACTTCCTCGCCGGCTTCACGGACGTCGCGGACGGCTTCGTCCACGGCGTCGCCCAGCGAGTTCACCCGTTCTTCGCGGACGTCCTCACGGCGTTCCCGCATCTCCTCGCGGGCTTCTTCCTCCCGCTCGGCCCGCTCCTCACGGGCTTCGCGAATCTCCTCCGCTTCCTCCTCCGTCACCACGCGGTCGTTCCGCAGCGGGGCCTCGGTCCGGCGGCGCTGCTGCGGGGTGAGGGAGCCGTGGGCGTCCGATCGGCGGGCGGCGCGTTGCAGTTCGCTCGCAAACTTCTGGTGGTCGGCGACCATCTTCTCGGCGTACTCCTTCACCTCCGGCGAAACGGCCCGCTCGGCGGCGAACTTGCTGAGGTCGATCTCCATCCGGTTCATCGGACCCAGCAGGGAGAGGATCTGCCGGTCCGGCACGGTCGCGGCCGGAGCGTCCCGCAGGGCGCGTTCGCCCCTCTCCTGGGGGGTGGCGAGGGCGGGCGTGCAGCAGAGCGCCGCGGCGAGCCCGGCGGTCAGAGGGCGAAGGGCGGGGCGGAACATGCGAGCGGTCTCGTGAGGGGGATCGGTCGCCGGACCGAGAGCCGGACCGACGGAGCCGAAATACCCTGACGGCCGGGGAAGAAGCACAAAACGGGGCGGTTCCCGGACGGCGGCGCCGGGGCAGGGCGGTGGGCGGGACGGGGCCGTGACGGTGAGATGGGACGACTCACCCCCCGGCCCGGAGCGAGTCGAATGTCTTCCCCCGCCACCTTCGCCGTCGCCTGCGGTCTGGCCGCGGCGCACCTGATCGGCGGCCGGTTGCGGTTCCTCGATCGCCTGCCGCGTAGCCGGTGGCTGAGCCTCGCCGGCGGGGTGGCGGTGGCGTACGCGACGGTCCATCTGCTGCCCGAACTGGCGGAGGTTCACGCCACGCTCGCCCGGGCCGCGGGGGAGTCGCGCTGGGCGGCGGACCACGGCGGGTACCTTGTCGCCCTGCTGGGACTGACCTGCTTTTACGGGTTGGAACGCCTCGCCGCCCGCTCGGCGGACGGGGCGGGGCCGGGAGAAGAGGAGGAGAGCCGCGGCGAGGGCCGGCGCCCGCCGGCCTCGGTGTTCTGGCTGCACGTCGGCTCCTACGCCGCCTACAACGTGCTGTTCGGCGTGTTGCTGGTGGACCGGGAGGACGACTCGGTGCGGTCGCTGGTCCTGTTCGCCTGTGCGATCGCCCTGCATTTCGTGGTGAACGACCACGGGCTGCGGGCCCACCACCCCGTGCTTTATCCGCGGTACGGCCGCTGGCTGGTTGCGGCGGCGCCGCCGGTCGGCTGGGCGGTGGGGACGTTCGCGCCGCTGCCGACCGTCGCGGTGGACGCGACGCTGGGCTTCCTGATCGGCGGGGTGTTGCTGAACGTGTTCAAGGAGGAACTGCCCGCCGAACGCCAGAGCCGCTTCTGGGCCTTCGTCGGCGGCGCCGCCGCCTACGCCGCCGTGCTAGCGGCGGTCTGACGCCCGCCGCGGGGGGCTCAGCCGGCTCAGTCGCCCAGCAGGGCCGCCTTGATCGGCTCGAGCCAGACATCCCGCTCCGGGTCGTAAGCGGGGAACTCCGCGGCGAGGCCCCAGTAGCCCCAACTCCAGCCGCGTTTCTCGAACTCGGTCCGCATGAACCGCGTCCAGCGGGCCCGATCCTCCATGGACGCGTGGCGGATGGCGCCGAACTCGCCCACGAACACCGGCCGATTGCGGGCTTCGGCGTACGCCTCGCAGCGGTCGAACAGCGCCCGGATCTCCTCCTCCTCGCCGGCCTGGGGGAACGACCGGCCGATCGGCGGCGGGTTCGGGTCCCAGTGGGCCCCCTGGTGGGTGAAGCCGTGGGGCTCGTAGCAGTGGACGGTCAGGATCAGGTCCGGGTCCGACGGCAGGACGAGGTTGTCCAGCTCGCTGATCTGGTTCCACCGGCCCGGGCCGATCATCACCGCCCGGGTCGGGTTCGTCTCCCGCACCGCGGCGAGGAGCTCCGGCAGCTTCTCGCTCCACCGCTCCGTGGACAGTTCGAAGCTGGGTTCGTTCAGCAGTTCGAACACCAGCGCCGGCGGCCGGTTCTGGTAGCGGGTCGCGATCTGCCGCCACAGGCCGGTCAGCCGATCGAAGTGGGCGTCGGAGGGATCCTGGTGGATCTCCTCGTAATGGTGCACGTTCAGCACGACGGCCAGTTGGCGTTCGAGGGCCTGGTTCAGGACCTCGTCGATGCGGGCGAAGAATGCCGGGGCGATCGTGTAGGGAGCCTCCTCGGCGGCGTGGGCGGACCACTTCACCGGGATCCGGACGGCGGTGAAGCCGGCTTCCTTAATCGCGTCCAGATCCTCCGCGGTGATCGTGTAGCCCCATTCGCCCTCCCGCGGGGCCTCCAGGGCGTTGGCGAGGTTCATCGTGCGGGTCAGCCGCCGGTTGGCGGCGTGGGCGCGGGCGGTGTCGGCGGGGACCTCGGCGGGCGCCGGTTCCCGCGGCGGGGCGGCCTCGGCGGTGCAGCCGATCAGCAGGGCGAGGGTCAGCGGGAAGAGGAACCGGACCATGGCGAATCGAGGGAGCGCGAGCGGGACGAACCGGCGGGGGCCGCAACGCCGGACCGACCAGACTAGCCGCCGGAACGCCTCCCCCGAAAGCGGCGGGGCGGCGGGGCCGCCGCCTTGACCGGCCCCGCCGGCAGCCTAGCATCGCCCCCCCGGCCGTCCGCGGGGATCCGCCGCCCGCCGTCCCGCGTTCGCCGCCCGTTCCCCCTTCGTTGCCCCGACGGATCGGTCCGAACCCGACGATGCCCGAAACTGCCGACCCGCACGACACCGACGAACCCGGCTTCGAACCCGGCGGCGTCAGTTTCGACGTCCCGGACCTCGACACCCTGGGCGGCGGCGCCGCGACCGGCACCGCCGTCGCCGAGCCGAAGACGAAGCGGAAAACCAAGCCGCACCGCAACCCGCGGTACGCCGTGATCGTCGAGAACGACGAGGACCACACCTTCAGCTATCTGGTCGACGTGCTCCGGGCCGTGTGCGCCCACACCAAGGAGGACGCGGAACGGCTGACGGACAAGATCGACAAGACCGGCCGGGCCGCCGTCTGGACCGGTCCGCTGGAGGTCGCCGAGTTGAAACGCGACCAGATCCGCGAGTTCGGCCCGGACAACTACAACAAGCCGCCGGTCACGGTCCCGCTGCAGGTCACCATCGAGCCGATCGACCCCGACTGAGCCGCTTGATCGGGGCACTGAGCGCAGACGCCGGTCGCCGCGCGACCGGCGCCCCGGCAACGGTTCGGTCCCGAAGTGACGGCCGGACGACCGCACGAATCGGTGGCTCCCGCACCACCGGGGGAATCGCCCGATGCGGCGGGCGGGGGTTTCCAGTCGGTCAGGGTTCGCCAGCTTGCCCCGCTTCCCCCAATCCCTGGGGAACGGCCCTTAGCGTGCTTCAGGAGGGGTTTCGGCACGGCGTTCGCAAAACGGTTCTCCTGTCACGGAGTTGACGCCACACGCCACCCACGGAGGAACCGTCCGATGTCTTTTCCGAACCTCACCGCCGCCACGCAGGGACGCGGGTTCGGAGCCCCCGTTCGCCCCGCCGCCGGCCGCACGACGCGACTGAGTCGGGGCGCGTTCACGCTGCTCGTGCTCGCCGCCGCCTCCTTCGGGAGCGTCGGCTGTCAGTCGGTGCCGCTGGCGACTGCGGACGGCTCGACCGCCCGTCTCGTCGCCGCCGTCGACGCCCGCCAGGAAGCGTCCGCCCGGCCGTACCGTCCGGAAGCGTCCGCCCCGCAGCGCGTGATGCTCGCCGGCGCCCACTGACCCGCCGGCTCTGTCGTCATCCTCTGTCGTCATCCGCCGCTTCGCGTCCCGGGCCCTTCGCGGGTCCGGGACGCGTTCGTTTCCGGCTACGCCTGCGGTTCGGTCATCCGCCGCGGGTCGAGGGCCTCGTTCAGCACGTCAGGCGGCAGGACGTTCTTTTCCGTGCACAATTCGCGGATCGTCTTGCCGCTCTTGAAGGCCTCCTTCGCCAGCGCGGCGGCCTTTTCGTAGCCGATGTGCGGGTTCAGGCTGGTGACCATCGACAGGCTCTTCTCCACAGCGGCCTCGCAGGCCTCCGGATTGGCCTCGGTGTCGCGGACCATCTCGGCGAGAGCCTTGGCGGAGTTCGCCAGCAGGGTGACGCTCTCCAGCGTGGTCGCCCCGAGCAGGGGCATCATGATATTGAGCTGGAAGTTCCCCCCCGCGGCGCCGGACAGGGCCACGGTCGCGTCGTTGCCGATCGCCCGGGCCGCGGCCTGCAGGGCGGCCTCGCAGACGACCGGGTTCACCTTGCCCGGCATGATGCTGCTGCCGGGTTGGAGGTCCGGCAGTTTGATCTCGTAGAACCCGCACCGCGGCCCGCTGCCGAGCCACCGCAGATCGTTGGCGACGTTGAACACCGTCACCGCGACCGCCTTGAGCAGGGCGTGGGCCTCGACCAGGCCGTCGCGATCGGCGTTGGCCTCGAAGTGGTTCTCGGCCTCCACGAACGGCGCGCCGGTCTCCTCGGCCAGCACGGCGGCGACGCGGGCGCCGAACTCCGGGTGGGTGTTGATCCCGCTGCCGACGGCCGTGCCGCCGACGGGCAGTTCGAACAGCGGCTCCGCGGCCTTCTCCGCCCGTTTGGCGGCCAGTTCCAGCTGCCGGGCGAACCCGCCGAACTCCTGCCCGAGCCGCAGTGGGGTGGCGTCCGCGAGGTGCGTACGACCGATTTTGATGACGTCGTCCCACGCCTCCGCCTTCGCCTTCAGCTCCTTCTGAAAGGACTGCAGCGCCGGGACGAGTTCCTCCCGAATCTGTCGGGCGGCGGCGACGTGGATCGCGGTGGGGAAGGTGTCGTTGGTGCTCTGCCCCATATTGACGTGGTCGTTGGGGTGCACCGCTTTGTCGGCGGCGAAGCGGTCGCCGCCGAGCAACTCCGTCGCCCGGGCGGAGATCACCTCGTTGACGTTCATATTCGAGCTGGTGCCGGACCCCGTCTGATAAATATCGATCGGGAATTGATCCGCCAGCTGTCCCCCGGCGACTTCGCGGCAGGCCTTGAGCAGGGCGTCGACGGCCTCGTCGGTCAGCGGGTTCTTGCCGCTGCCGGTCAGCTTGCCCAGGTCGCGGTTGGCGACGCCGCAGGCGTACTTCACCAGGCCCATCGCCCGCACCAGCCCGCCGGGCAGGGGGGCGCCGGAGATGTGAAAGTTGTCCACCGCCCGCTGGGTCTGGGCGGCGTAGTAGGCGTCCGCGGGCACCTCGACGGGGCCCATGGAGTCGCGTTCGGTGCGGGTGGTCATTGGGGAGCGAAACGGCGGGGGGAAGGCGGGGCAGGAGTCTAACCCTGGCCGGCCGGTGCGGCGACGCGACCGCCCACCGGCCGGTAGGATGGCCGCACTCGCACCGCGTACGGCTCTGACCTTTGAACGGCCCCCCCGCACACCTCGGCGCCTTTCCCGCCGTCCGCCCCCGCCGCAACCGCCGGACCGGGTGGTCGCGGCGGCTGACGGCGGAGCATGCGCTCTCCGTCGACGACCTCATCTGGCCCTGCTTCGTCACCGAGGCCGGCGCCGGGCCGATCGGGGCGATGCCGGGCGTGAGCCGCTACACCGTCTCCCAATTGGTGGACGAAGTCGGCCAGGCCGCGGACCTCGGCGTGCCGGCCGTGGCCCTGTTCCCGCAGACCGATCCCAGCCTCAAAACCGAGGACGCCGCGGAGGCGTTCAACCCGGAGAACCTCGTTTGCCGGGCCGTGCGGGCGATCAAGGAGGCACGGATCGACGTCGGCGTGATCTGCGACGTGGCCCTCGACCCCTACAGCAGTCACGGACAGGACGGCCTCGTTCGCAACGGCGAGGTCGTCAACGACCCCACGCTGGACGCCCTCTGCGAACAGGCCGTCGTGCAGGCGGAGGCCGGCTGCGACGTCATCGCCCCCAGCGACATGATGGACGGCCGCGTCGGCCGCATTCGCACCGCCCTGGACGCCCGCGGACTGCAACACGTGCAGATCCTCAGCTATGCGGCGAAGTACGCCAGCGCCTTCTACGGCCCGTTCCGCGACGCGGTGGGCAGCGGATCGGCGTTGAAGGGGGACAAGAAGACCTACCAGATGGACCCCGCCAACGGCGACGAGGCTCTGCGAGAGGTGGCCCTCGACCTCGCCGAGGGGGCCGACCTGGTGATGGTCAAACCGGGAATGCCGTACTTGGACGTCGTCTCCGCCGTGAAGCGGACCTTCGGCGTGCCGACGTACGCCTATCAGGTTTCGGGGGAGTACAGCATGCTCGCCGGCGCCTGCGAGGCCGGGCAGCTCGACCGGCGGGCGGCCGTGATGGAGAGCTTGCTCTGCTTCAAGCGGGCCGGGGCCGACGGCGTGCTGACTTACTTCGCCCGAGAGGCCGCGGCCTGGCTGCGGGAGGGCTGAGCGTGCGGCCTCCTTCCTCCCCTCTCCCTTGAGGGAGAGGGGCCGGGGGTGAGGGTGACGCACGGTTCGCCCGTCTTCGCTCTCCGAGGCAGACGCCGGTTGGCGGGTGAGGAAACGGACCGTTCACAACGTCCGGGAATCACCGCCCCCTCACCCCCGACCCCTCTCCCCCAAAAGGGGGCGAGGGGAGAAAAACTACTTCTGAAAGCTCTTCGCCGCCGCGACGGCAAGTTCGTCGCAGCGTTCGTTCTCCGCGTGGCCGCTGTGGCCGCGGACGACGCGGAAGGTCACGTCGTGCTCGGCGAGCAGGCCGTCGAGTTCCTGCCAGAGGTCGACGTTCTTCACCTCGCCCCAGCCCTTGCCCTTCACGCGGCGGCGCCAGCCGTTCTTCTTCCACCCGGGCATCCACTCGGCGCTGCCCTTGGCGACGTAGGTGCTGTCCGTCACCACCTCAACTCGCGTCCGGGTGTTGAGGGACTTCAGCCCCTCGATCACGCCGCACAGTTCCATGCGGTTGTTGGTGGTGAGGGCCTCCCCGCCGCTGCCTTCCTTCTCCTTGCCGGAGGCGTCGTGGCGGAGGATGAAGGACCAACCGCCGGGGCCAGGGTTGCCGCGGCAGGCGCCGTCGGTGAACAGGGTGACGGCGGGGGCGCTGTCGTCGGGCACGCGGCGTCCTTGCGGCTCGCTCCGCGGATGCGGCGGAGCATGGGAGAAAGAAGAGGGAGGATGGATTGATCGGGGGGCGGGCGAACCCGTCGCCACCCTCCCTCCTCGATCATTCATCCTCGGCCGGACCGTACGGCGGGCGGGCGTCGTCCGACGCCGCCGCAACCTCGATTACCGTTCGCGGTAAACGATGCGGCCGCGATTGAAGTCGTAGGGGCTGACCTCCACCAGCACGCGGTCGCCCGGCACGATGCGGATGAAGTGCTTGCGCATCTTGCCGGCAACGTGGGCCATCACCATGTGGCCGTTGTCCAGCTTCACGCGGAACTGGGTATTGGCGAGCGCCTCGGCCACCTCGCCGGACATCTCGATCGCCTCCTCTTTCGCCATGAACCCGAACGCCTGTGTGCTGGAAATCGTTGCGTGAAAATAAACCCTCCTGCCGTGCCCGCGGGGGGCCGAACGGGGTGGCGGTCGCGCGGAGCGCCCGGCAGCCCGGGGGGAACGGACGGATTCTAACGCCGCCGCCGCCCCGGGGAAGCCGGATCGGACCGGGCGACGCCGGTTCCGGCAGGTTCGGACCGTGCACGACCTACGGTTCAGGAAGCTCCCCCGCCGTCTTCCGGGCCTTTCCCGCCGCAGATCGCAATGACCGCCGCCCGTTCCCCTCGCTCGTCGGCCCAGGCGTTCCCCCGGCGGCGGACCGCGGCCCGCACGGCGATCCGGCGCTTCCTCACGACCGAGGACGGGCCGACCTCCGTGGAGTACGCGGTGATGCTGGCGCTGATCCTGGCCTCCATCTTCGGCACGATCGGGGCGGTCGGCGGCACGACGGGGGGGCTGTTCGCCCGCTCGGAAAGTCAGTTGGACGCCGTCGGCTTCTGAGCGGCGGCGGGCCGCGGCGGCGCCGGTTCGTTATTCTCCGGAAATGAACGTCCCGGCCCTGATCGCCCTCGGCGGCAACACCGGCGACGTGCGGGCCACCTTCGCGGCGGCGTTGCGAGCCCTCGACGAGACGCCGGGCGTCTCGATGACCGCCGCCAGCCGGGCCTATCGCACCCCCGCCGTGGGAGCGAACGCCGGCGGGGAGTTTCTGAACGCCGCGGCCACGCTGGAGACCACGCTCTCCGCCCACCGGCTCCTGGACGTTCTCCAGCGGCTCGAAACTGAGGCCGGCCGGGAACGCATCACCCACTGGGGGCCGCGGTCAATCGATCTGGACCTCATCCTCTTCGGCGAGGAACGCATCGCCGACGGTTCGCTGACGGTGCCGCACCCGGGGCTGGCGTGGCGGCGGTTCGTGCTCGACCCGGCCTGCGAAGTCGCCGGCGAGTGGGCGGAGCCGGGGGGCGTCACGCTGCGCGAGTACCGGGAGCGGCTGCTCGCCCGACCGTTGCGTCTCGGGGTGAAGACGGAGGACGCGGGGTTCGTCGCCGCGCTGGCCGGGGAACTGGACGACCCGCGGCGGGTCGCCGTCGAACAGTGGGGTCCCGGCCGCATGTCTCGCCGCCGGCCGCCGACCCTGTGGCTGGTCCGGGAGGACGGGGAGCGAGGGGCGGAGCGGACGGCGCCGACGATCCTCCTGCCGGCCGAGCCCGCCGCCGCCGTGGCGCTGTTGCGGGACGTCCTCTCCGCGGCGCTGCCGGACCCGGAGCCGCAGCCAGACGGCGCCCCGCTGTGGCCCTGCTGACACTCTGCTTGCTGCAAAGCTTGGAGCCGCGACCGTCAGGGAGCGTCCCTCC
>NZ_JBINJD010000049.1:0-31034 GCF_043951915.1 Alienimonas sp. DA493
CTCCCTCACGGTCGCGGCTCCATTCCGGACCAAATCGATTCCGCCTGCGTCTGGCTGCTGGCCCACCGCAACGCCGACGGCGGGTGGGGGGACACCGCCGAGTCGAAGACGAACGTCTCCACGACGGCCCTCGGCCTCGCCACGCTGACGGTCTGGGATCCGCCCACGGAGAACCGGGAGAAGCGGGACGAGGTCGTGGCCGACGCCCGGCGGTGGTTCGACGCCGCCGGCGGGTTCGACGCGGTGGTGAAGCGGTACGGGAAGGACAAGACCTTCAGCGTGCCGATCCTGACCCACTGCGCCCTCGCCGGACTGGTCCCGTGGAGCCGGGTCACGGCGCTGCCGTTCTATCTGGCCACGCTGCCGCCGCGGTTCTACGCGGCGGTGAAGCTGCCGGTCGTCAGCTACGCCCTGCCGGCCCTGATCGCCATCGGGCAGCTCCGGCACGTGAAGAGGCCCAGCCGCAACCCGTTCGTCCGCGGCGTGTCCGCACTGACGGTGCAGCGGACGCTGGACCGGCTGGAGAGCATTCAACCGAGCAACGGCGGTTTCCTCGAAGCGGCCCCGCTGACCGGCTTCGTGCTGATGAGCCTCTCCGCCGCCGGTCGGGCGGAGCATCCGGTGGCCCGGAAGTGCGTGGAGTTCCTCACCGGCAACGTGCGGGAGGACGGCAGTTGGCCGATCGACACGAACCTCGCCACCTGGGTGACGACGCTGGCCGTCAACGCCCTCGGCGACGACCTGCCGGCGGAGGCCCGCCCCCCGATCCGCGACTGGCTGCTCGGGCAGCAGTACCGGGAGGTGCACCCCTACACGCGGGCCGCCCCCGGCGGCTGGGCCTGGACGGACCTTCCCGGCGGCGTGCCGGACGCGGACGACACCCCGGGGGCGGTGCTGGCGCTGCACGAACTAGAACGCTCTCGGGGCGACGCTCTGCGTCGCCCCGCAGGGGACGCAGAGCGTCCGGCCGCTCCGCGGCCCCCCCGTCCCGACGCAGAGCGTCGGGACGAGAGCGATCGGGCGATCGCCGCCGGCGTCCGCTGGCTGCTCGATCTGCAGAACCGCGACGGCGGCGTGCCGACGTTCTGCCGCGGCTGGGGCGCGCTGCCGTTCGACCGCAGCGCCCCGGACCTGACCGCGCATGCGGTCCGGGCGTGGGCGGCGTATCGGAACGCCCGCCGCGCCGCGCAGCGGGAAGCTGCGGGAGAGAACCGTTCCGAGTCCTCGTCCACCCAATACCTCTTCCGGCCCGCCTTCGCGTACCTCGAAGAGCAACAACGCCCCGACGGCTCCTGGCTGCCGCTCTGGTTCGGTAATCAGCACGCCCCGGACGATATCAACCCGGTCTACGGCACCGCCCGTGTGCTGGCCGCGTTCGTGGACTGCGGGCTGACCGACGACCCGGCCTGCGTCGCCGGGCGGGACTTTTTGCTCTCCGTGCAGAACGCCGACGGCGGGTGGGGCGGAGCGGAGGGCTGCCCGTCGACCGTTGAGGAAACGGCCCTCGCGTCCGAGATTCTGCTCCGATTGGCCCCGGAACGGCCGGAACCCTGGGCGGGGGTGCGGTGGTTACTAGAACGGGTGGAGGACGGCCGCTGGACGACGCCCAGCCCGATCGGGTTCTACTTCGCCAAGCTCTGGTACCACGAACGGCTGTATCCCGTGATCTTCACCGTGCAGGCCCTGCGAGCCGCCCGCGTCGCCTTGCGGGAGCGGGGGGACGGGCGTCACGATGGCGTGTCCGCGGCGGCCGCTGTGTAAACTCCCCCCGGTACGCCCGTCCCGGTTCGCCCCGTCCCCCCGTCTTTCCCGGAGTCCCGCGTGTCGCTCGTCTCCACGGACACCGCCGACACGCTCGACCGCTCCGGAGTCGTGCCGCAAGGCGATTCGCCGGGCAAACGGCTCGTCTCGGAACTCAGCCCGCCGGCCGCCCAACCCGCCCCGGCGAAGCCGCAGGCCGCCAGCCGCTTCACCGACGACGACGTCGCCCCCCAGAAGCGGACCAAACGCAAGAGCACCAGCCACCTCAAGGCCGTCCCCGGCACGCTGGCCGAACGCGAGGCCCTCAAGGACGCCGCGGCGGAGTTCGTCACCACGCTGGATCTGCGCCAGCGGATGAACAAGCGGCAGCTAGAAGCCCACGGGCGGACGCTGCTGGATCAGATGGGCCTGGAGGAGAAGTACCTCGGCTTCGCGGCGGTGATGATCGGCAACGCCGTCTGGCGGAAGCAGTTCCTCGCCACGCCGTTCGAGCGCCGGCTCCTCCTGCTCCCCCACTGCCTCAAGCACGCCGAGGGCTGCCCGGCGGAGTACGACGAGTTCGGCCTCGACTGCGAGAAGTGCGGCGCCTGCTCCATCGCCGACTACAAGGTCACGGCGGAGAAGCTGGGCTACAAGGTGCTGGTCGCCGAGGGCTCGCCGATCGTGCTCAAAATCATCGTCAGTGGGTACGTGGACGGGATTTTGGGCGTTGCCTGCCTGAACGTGTTGGAAAAGGCGATCGACAAGGTGCTGGTCGCCGGCGTGCCGAGCTACGCCGTGCCGCTGCACAGCGGGGATTGCAAAAACACCACGCTGGACGAGGCGTGGATCTGGGAGGTGCTGGACAAGTACGAGCCCCTGACCGGCCCCGGCCGGGACAGCTACGTGCCGCTGATGCGGAAGGCCGAGAGCCTGTTTGAGTCGGAGACGCTGGACGGCCTGGTCCCCCCGCCGGCGACGACCGGGTTCGGGGCGGTGCGGCAGACGGCGGAGGTCGCCCGGGAGTTCCTCGCCCACGGCGGGAAGCGGTTCCGGCCGTTCATCACCCTCGCCGCCCACGACGCCATGACCGGCGGGGCGGCCCTCACGGCGAAGCAGGAAGACATTGAGGTCCCGGCCTCCGTCGCCCGGGCCGCCATCGCCATCGAGGCCTTCCACAAGGCCAGTCTCGCCCACGACGATATCCAGGACGACGACGAGCACCGCTACGGAAAGCCGGCGCTGCACGTTTCGCACGGCGTCGGCCGGGCGATCAACTTCGGCGACTGGCTGATCGGGCTGGGCTACCGGCTGCTGGCGAACACCGCCGACCCCGCCGACGGCGGCTCCCCGCAGGTCAGCGCCGAGCTGACCGCCGCGATGGCCGATGCCCACCAAAAACTCTGCGACGGGCAGGGGGCGGAGATGGCCTGGCGGGCCGCGGTCTCCGAGTCGACCGCCGATCTGGCGCTGGAGCCGCTGGACGCCCTGCAGGTGTACGCTCTGAAGACGGCCCCGGCGTTCGAGGCGGCGATGCTGGCCGGGCTGCGGCTGGCCGGCGAAGTGCCGCAGGAAACCCGGGACGCCGTCAGCGCCTTCGCCCGGCAGGCCGGCGCCGGGTTCCAGATTCGCAACGACCTCGCCGACTGGCGGGGGGACGAGGACAACAAGCTCTCCGCCGGCGGGGACGCCGCGGCTCTGCGGCCGACGGTGCTGCTGGCCCTCGCGCTGAAGCGGGCCAGCCGGGAGGAGCGGGAGGCCGTCGCCGCCTGGCTCTCCTCCCACGACGCCCCGGCGCTGAACGTCGGCCGATTGCGGCGGCTGTTCGAGCGGCACGACGTGTTCCAGACCGCCGAGACGCTGATCGACCGCTGCCGCGAGCGGGCCGTCGCCGTGGCGGAAACCGTCGAACCGGCCCCGCTGCGGGACCTGCTCCTGTTCCTCTCCGACACCCTGCTGGCCGACGACGAGCCGGTCCCGGTGAAGACGGAGCACCTGACCACGCTGCCGATCGTCACGGTCGGCTGAGGACGGGGGGGCTGACGGCGTCCCTGCGCGGGGGACGGGCGGCGTGTATCATGCGGTTTTGATCGGTTCTCCCTCGCCCCCGGAACGTCGATGTCGCCGTCCGCGTTGTCGTCGGTCGCCTTGGCGGCGCTGCTCCTGGCGTCCGCCGCCGACGCGCCCGCGGCGGGGCCGCGGGAGGACGACCGGGTTGCGGCGTTTCTTGAAGCGCACTGCCGGGACTGCCACACGGGCGAGGCCGCGGAGGCGGGGTTCGACCTCGATTCGCTCCCCCCCGATCTGAGCGACCCGCGCGCCGCGGCCGCGTGGGCGAAGGCGCTCGGGCGGATCGAACGCGGGGAGATGCCGCCCGCCGACTACGGCGTTCCCCCGGCCGACGAAACGGCGGCGGCGACCGCGGCCCTGCGGTCCGCCCTCACCGCCGCGGAACGGGTCCGCTACGCCGCCCACGGCCGGGCGGAGCTGCGGCGGCTCAACCGGGAGGAGTACGCCAACTCGCTCAAGGAGGTCCTCGCCTTCCCGCACCTGGAACTGGCTGAGATGCTGCCGCCGGACGGCCGCGAACACGGCTTCGCCAAGAGCGCCGGGGCGCTGGACGTCTCGCACGTCACCGTCAGCCAATACCTCGACGTCGCCGACTACGCCCTGCGGGAGGCGCTGGCCGACCTGCCCGGCCCGCGGCCGCCGCGGACGGTGCGGGTCTCAATGGACAGCGTCGAGGGGGCCGCCGACATCACGACGCTCCGCACGCAACTGCACCACTCCGTCGCCATCCCGCTGGTCGGGCAGGAAATCGACCCGACGCTGGAGCTCTCCCGCGGCGACTTCAACGACAATACGGACAACGGCTACCTCCGCGACCCGGAGCCGAAGTTCGACGGCGTCGCCACCTTCATGCACAGCCGGGCGAACCACCAGATCGTCGTTAAACCGTTCCGGGTGTTGCAGGACGGGGAGTACGTGTTCCGCGTGCGGGGTTGGTCGCTGCGGAACGACCACGGCACGCTCAAACCGGCCGACAAGCCCGGCGTCGTCGCTTTCTACGCCCCCTCCGGCCGGCTGCTGGGCCGCTGCGACCTGCCGGCGAACGAGCCCGGCGTGGGCGAGTGCCGGGCCTGGCTGCGGAAGGACGAACCGGTCGAATACCTCGCCGTCACCCCGCCCTCCGCCTGGGTGAAAGGGCGGCCGCAGGGGGACGATCGGAAGTGGAAGCACATCGATTCCGTCGGCGTGGCGATCCAGTGGCTGGAGATGGAGGGCCCGCTGCCGGCCGACGACGACGCCTGCCGGGCCGACTGGCCGCGGGAGAGCCACCGCCGACTGCTCGGCGACCTGAAGCTCGAACCGGTGCGGGCCGAGGCGGGCGAGACCAAACGCCGCCGCGGCCGCCCGGTCCGGCCCGTCGATCCGGAGACCGGCCTGCGGTACACGGTCGTCACCGAGAACGCGGAGGCCGACGCCGAACGCCTGCTGCGGACCTTCGCCGAGCGGGCCCTCCGCCGCCCGCCGACGGATGCCGACCTCGCCACGCCGCTGGCTCAAATCCGCGCCCGGCTGGCGGACGGCCAGCCGTTCGTAGAGGCGATGCTCGCCGGGTACCGGGCGTTGCTGACGAGCCCAGCGTTCCTGCTCCGGATGGAAGAACCGGGGCCACTGGGCGGCTATGAACTGGCCTCCCGGCTGTCGCTGTTTCTCTGGAACGGCCCGCCGGACGACGAACTCAAAGCGGCCGCGGCCAGCGGGGAACTGCTCACCGACGCCGGCCTCCGCCGGCAGACGGAGCGCCTGCTGAACGACCCGCGGGCCGAGCGGTTCGTCGCGGCGTTCCTCGACCGCTGGCTCTCCTTGGACGAAATCCGGCTGACGGAGCCGGACGAGAACCTCTACCCGGAGGCGACGGACTTCACGACCGAATCGATGGTCGAGGAAACCCGGGCCTTCTTCGCCGCGATGCTGGCGGACGACCTGCCCGTCAGCCATGTCTACGACTCGGACTTCCTCACCATCAACCAGCCGCTGGCGACCCTGTACGGGGTCGAGGGAGTGGAGGGTTCGGCGATCCGGCGGGTGCCGATCCCGGCGGATCACGTTCGCGGCGGGCTGCTGACCCAGGCCAGCCTGTTGAAGACGACGGCGAACGGCACGACGACCAGTCCGGTGGTGCGCGGGGTCTTCGTGATGGACCGCCTGCTGGGCGATCCGCCGCCCCCGCCGCCGGCCGCGGCGCCGGCGATCGAACCGGACCTCAGCGGCGCCACCACGGTCCGCGAGCAGTTGGAAGCCCACCGGGCCGACCCGGCCTGCGCCGGCTGCCACCGGAAGATCGACCCGCCAGGGTTCGCCCTCGAAAGCTTCGACGTGACGGGTGCCTACCGGGAGCGGTATCGCGTGCTGTCCGACGTGCCGCCCGGCAAACGGCCGCGGCGGCCGGACGGGCGGCCGATCGGCTGGATGGAGGGCCCGGCGGTGGAGTCCTCCGGGGACCTGCCGGGGGCCGGGCCGTTCGCGGACGTGAACGAGTTCCGCGATCGCCTCCGCGGGATGGACCGGCCGATCGCCGCGAATCTGCTCCGCCGGCTGACCGTCTACGCCACCGGCGCCCCGGTGTCGTTCGCCGACGAGGCGGAGTTCGACGCCGCCCTCGCCTCGCTCGAACCCGGCGGCTACGGGCTGCGGTCGATGGTGCACGCCGTCGTGCAGAGCGACCTGTTCCGCTGCAAGTAGGGTCCGCTTCGCGGACCGTTCGTCCCGCCGTCGTTTCCTCCACTCGGTCCGCACAGCGGCCCCTCCGAAACATGTCTCAGGCCCTCCCCCGCCGCACCGTGCTCCGTGCCGCGGGGGCCGCGCTGGCGCTGCCGTGGCTGGACGCGATGCGGCCCGCGTTCGCCCGCGGGGCGGCGGCCGAGCCGCCGCCGCGGCGGATGGTGGCGATCAACGTCGATCTCGGCTTCATGCCGGAGGAGTTCTTTCCGGAGCGGACCGGGCGGGGGTACGTCCTCTCGCCGTATTTGAAGACGCTCGAAGCCCACCGCGACGACTTCACCGTGTTCAGCGGGCTGTCCCACCCGGAGGTGGACGGCGGCCACCAGGCGGACCTCTGCTTCCTCACCGGGGCCCCGCATCCCCGCAGCAGCGGGTTCCGCAACACGATCTCGCTGGACCAGTACGCCGCCCGGTTCGTCGGACACCGCACCCGCTTCCCGGCCCTGCCGCTGCGGGTCGGGCCGAACAACAAATCGCTTTCCTACACCGCCGACGGGGTGCGGATTCCGGCGGAGGTGACGCCCTCGAAGGTGTACCGGCAGCTGTTCGTGAACGGTTCTCCGCGGGAGCAGCGGGCGCAGCTCCGGCGGTTGCAGGAGGGGCGGAGCCTGATGGACGCCTTCGGCGGGGAGATCGACCGCCTGAAGAAGCGTGTCGGCGGGGCGGACCAGGCCCGGCTGGACCAATACCTCACCGCCGTCCGCGACGTCGAACGTCGTCTGCACGCCGGGGAGCAGTGGGAGACGCGGCCCAAGCCGGCCGTCGACGCCCCGGTGCCGAAGGACGACCTCGACCCGACGAAGCTCGTCACCCGCACCCGGGCGATGTACGACCTCGCCCGGCTGGCCCTGGAGACGGACTCGACCCGGCTGATCACGATCTTCGTCTCGCAGCAGTTCAACCCGAAGGTGGACCTGCCCGGCGTGGAACTGCCGCACCACGCCCTCACCCATCAGAGCCAGCAGAAGGACAGCCGGACCCAGTTGCGCGCGATCGAGACGGCCCAGATGGGCGAACTGGCCCGCCTGCTGGACGGCCTCGCCGGGGCGGAGGAGGGCGGGGAACGCCTGCTGGACCGCACGATGGTGCTGCAGGGCAGCAACCTCGGGCACGCCAACCGGCACAGCACCACGAACCTGCCGATCCTGCTGGCCGGCGGCGGCTTCCGACACGGGGCGCACCTCGGGTTCGACCGCGAGACCAATCGCCCGCTGGCGGACCTGTACGTGAGCATGCTCCAACGGCTGGGCGTGGAGACCGACCGATTCTCCTCCGGCACGACCACGTTGCCGGGGCTGGAGCCGGCCTGAGGGGCCGCGGCGGGAAGTGGTTGGCCCGTCGCCGGCCCGGTAGCATCGGCCGGATTCGATCTTTCTAACAGGTGAGGCACGTGCGCTCGCAGCATTCGGCCGGCGCGTCGGCGGTCCTGGCGGTTCTGACGGCGGGCGCCGCGGCGTTCGGGCAGGCGCCGCCGACGATCCCGGTGGGGTACGACGCCTATCTCCAGTGGGACCAGTGGCCGCTGCAACGGGTCGGGGCCCGGGCTCACATGCGGAGCACCTACGACCGGCGGGGGAACAACGAAACCGCCGACGCCTCCCACTACCTCTATCAGGAGCGGGAGGACTTCAACGTGACCCTCGACGTGGAGGGCCCGGGGATGCTGTATTTTGCCCGCTACAACCACTGGCACGGTAGCCCGTGGCATTACGAGGTGGACGGCCGGGACCGCCTCATTCGGGAGACGACGACCGCCGACCCCGGCACGAAGCTCGCCGACGCCGTCTTCCTGCCGGAGCGGGCGTTCCCCCGGCCGCTCGCGGTGACCTACGCGACCACCAAAGGGGCCGATCTCTCCTGGGTCCCGATCGGGTTCGAGGAGCGCTTCCGCATGGCCTACTCCCGCACCTTCTACGGCACGGGGTACTACATCTATCACCAATATCTGCCGGGGGCGGAACTGTCGCGGCCGATCGAGAGTTGGAGCCCGGAGCAGGCCCCGCCGGAAGCCGTGGTCGAACTGTTCGAACGGGCCGGCACGGACCTCGCCCCGCAGCCCGGCACGCCGGAGGGCGACCGATTGGGGGTTGAAGAGAGCCGCGGCGAAACGGCGCTCACCGACGGCACGCTGCAGTTCCTGACCCTCAAAGAACCGGCCACGGTGCGGGCCCTGAAGTTCAGCGTGCCGCGGGAGCAGGCCGTCGACTTCGGCCACGTCCGGCTACGGATCACCTGGGACGACCGGGAGCAGCCGTCCGTGGACGCTCCCGTCGCCCTGTTCTTCGGGACGGGCACGTTGCACAACCCGGACGAGAAGGAGCATCTGGTGAAGGCCCTGCCGGTCAACGTGCGGTTCGCCGACGACCGGGCGCACCTCGCCTGCTACTTCCCGATGCCGTATTTCACGGGGGCCCGGTTCGAACTGATCAACGACACGGGCGTCGTCTTCGAGAACGTCCGCTGGAGCGTCCGCACGCAGCCGCTCCGCGGGGACTCGTCCGGGCTGGCCTACTTCCACGCGACCTACAGGGACCATCCGAACCCGCGGCCGGGCCACGACAACGTGTTCCTCGACACGGACGAAGCCGAGGGCGGCGGGCCGTGGTCCGGCAGTTTCGTAGGCACCTCGTTCATCTTCTCCGACCGCGGCGTGCTGACCACACTGGAGGGCGACCCGCGATTCTTCTTCGACGACAGCCGAACCCCGCAGGCCCAGGGCACGGGGACGGAGGAGTGGGGCGGCGGCGGCGATTACTGGGGCGGCCGCACGATGACGCTCCCGCTGGCCGGGCATCCGGTCGGGGCGCCGAATTCGGAGCGCAAGCGAAACCGCGAACTGCCCGCGGCCGAGGAGAACGTCGAATCCGCCTACCGGTTCCTGCTGGGCGACCTGATGCCGTTCGGCCGCCGGGCGGTGATCCGCTTCGAGCACGGCGGGGAGAACCAATCTGAGGAGCATTATCAGTCCGTCGCGTACTGGTACGGGGCGCCGCGGGCGACGCTCGAACTGACGGACACGTTGGACGTCGGCGACCCGGCCAGCGAGCGGGAGCACGCCTACCGCTCACCCGACGCCGGGGCGCCGTACGAACTGACCTCCCGGTACGAGTGGGGGCCGGACTCGATTCACATCACAAACGACGAACAGGACGGCCCCGTCGCGGCGCCGGAGCACTTCGCGGACTTCACCTTCGAGGCGCAGGCGGACACGGACTACGCCGTTTGGATTCGCGGCCGGTCCTCCGGCGGGCTACGGACGGACGCGGTCTGGTTCCAGTTCGACGACGCGATCGGCACGACCGGCCGCGGCGGGTTCGGCGAGAAAGGCTTCGGCAACTGGCGCGACGCGGCCCCGCCCGGGGCGTGGAGCTGGTCCAGCGAACTGCCCGATCAACCGCCGCGGACCGTGCGTTTCGAGCGGGCCGGCCGACACCGGCTCCGCCTCCAACGGCGGGACGGGGAGCACGAAATCGATCAGATCTGGCTCAGCCCCACGCAGCGGGACCGGCCGGCGCCGGACTTCCGGGCCGCCGCCGACGGCTCCGGCGCCGAGATCGTGCTGGAGGCGTCCGACGCCCTCAAAAAGGCCGGCGGCGTGCAGGCCGCGAAGCGGGCGGGCCGGATCGTGCTGACGGTCGGGCCGGAGCGAACCGGCACGTCGACCGAGGTCTTTCCCGCCACAACGAAGATCGGCCGCACCACGGCGACCTTCAGCGAGTTCGAACTGACACTCCGCCCGGACAACGTTGGCGTGATGCTCCGCCGCACGCTGGACTACGGTTTTCCCAATCAGCGGGCGCGGGTGTTCGTCGCGGAGGCCGGCGAGGTGCCGCCGCGGTGGCGGGAGGCGGGCGTCTGGTATCTCGCCGGCTCCAACACCTACTACCACTCCTGGCCGAAGCAGGCCGGCGAACTGGGGGCGTCCCAACCGGTGGTGCAGACCTCGAACCGGCGGTTCCGCGACGACGAGTTCCTGTTGCCCCGCGACCTGACTGCCGGCCGCAACGCCATCCGCGTGCGGGTGGAATTCCTCCCCGTAAAACGCCCCCTGCTGCCCGGCGGCGAGGTCCCCGACCTGGCGTGGTCCGAGATCGCCTACCGGGCCTACTGCTTCCTGTCCCCCGGCCGGCCCGGCGAGTGACCGCCGGCGGGGCCTCCGGGGTCGCGTCAGGCCGGCGAGGGGGCCGGTGGCGTCGAAGGAGAGCGTGCGGCTGCGCTCGGTCGGCTTGGCGCCGGCGCCGGCCGCCAGTGGTAGCGGGGGGAACCGCGTCTGCTTGCCGCGGCTCCCGGCGACGACCTGATCGAAGGAGATCCGCTTCGAAGAATCGCTGCCGGGCACGGCCTTGAGGTCGACGGCGGGACGGCCGCGTGCCGCCGGGGCTCCGTTAAACGGCCTCGGCGCTCTCGGACTCGGTGCATTCGCCGCAGCGGCCGCGGAGGACCACCTCGCCGATCGTGCCGACCTGCTCCCGGGCTGAGCCCGTGGCCGGCGTGAGCTTCAGCGCGAAGCCCTCCAGGCAGACGATCCGGCCGCACTCGGTGCAGACGTGGTGCGGGTGCACCGCGGCGTCGCCCTCAGCCGGCAGCCACTCGTAACGGCGCACGGCGTCCCCGAGGTCCAGCCTGGCCAGCAGGCCGGCGTCCGACAGGTCCGTCAGCCCGCGAAACAGCGTGGACTGGTCGAACCGGCGGGGGGCGTCGGCGGCCTTCTTCCCCCCGCGGCCGGTCGGGGCGGGCGGCCGCAGGCGGTCCACGACCTCCCCGTGCGACAGCGGCACGCCGGCACCGGCGAGTTCCTTCATCAACGCCAAGCGGGCGGGCGTGACCCGCAGGCCGGTCTCCCGCAGCCGGTCCCGCAACGCGTCGTCGGGCGGGACGACGGGGGCGTCGGGGCGGGCGGCTTTCGGCACGGGCGGACGCGGCGGTGAACGGACGCCGCCCTCCGCGGCGGCCTCCGGCACGATATAGACGCGACAGGGGGGCGGCAACGTCGCCCGCTCGGCCGCAGGCGTCGGGCAGGTCGCGCGGCGGAGGGCGAAGCTTGTCGCCCCGCTGTTCTGGTCGGAGCCGAATCCTGCCGAGAGACGCGGGTTCCGGAACACCGGGAAAGAACCGGCCACGCCCCCGAGGGCGAGCCGCCCCCGGCCAATCCGAGAGCCCTCGTCAACACGTCCGATAAGTGGTTCGGGTGGGAATCGAACCCACGACACCAGGATTTTCAGGCGAATACGCCCGTTCACCACCAGTCCGGCCGCGGCCGCTACGAAATCGTGAGAATCGTGCGGAACAGTTATCAGGATAGCGTTTTTCAGTGTTCGCACCAGTTCGCACCTCGTCACGCTGGGTCTCGCTAAAGCAGGGTAGTCGAGCTAATAGACCGGGTTTTGGGGTAGTTCTCAGAGCACGGACTCGTCCCGGCTCGGGATCGGTGTGGACGGAGCTCTCCACGGGGTTTCCGCGTGCGTCGCAGCACTGGTTCAGTCGAGACCATCAGAATCTCGACTTCGCAGGTGGTTGCCGTCGGGGGCGGCCTGACCGGGTTGGTACTACAGTTGCACATCAGGGCTCCGGTGGGGCGTGTCCGCGGGCTCTGTAGTGGCTGATCATGGCGGCGTGTTGATGCCGCCGTCGCCACCGCGACCAGGCCAGAACCGCCTCGTCGCAGCGGCGGCGTGCGAAGATCAATCGCACGAGGACGCGACGCGCTTCGGGGACCGTCAGCGGGATCAGGTCGCCCGCGTCTTCCCGCTCCTCGCCCGCTTTTTGGGGGCGGCCGCCGCGTCCGCGGCCCGGGCCCGGATCGCCGCCAAGGTCGTGTGGGCGAGCATCGACAGCGTCACGTGCCGGCGCCAGCCGGCCCAGCTTCTGACTTCGTAGTCGTCCAGCCCCGTCTCCTGTTTGGCCTGCTCGAAGCACTCCTCGATCGCCCACCGCGAGCCGGCGACCTCCGCCAGCTTTCGCAGCGGCGTGCCCTTCGGCGAGCAGGTCAGGTAGTACGCCCGATCCGGCACGCCGGCTTCGGACTCGTTCAGGCTCTCCCGGACCAGCAACGTCCACCGAAAGTCCGCGCCGTCGTCCCGCTCCAGCGGGGCGCCGTGCCGCAACGCCGCCCAACGATACCGCCGCTCGCCCTTGGTTCCGGCTCCGCAGGACAGCTCCTCCCAGTCGGCCGGGTCGCCGGCGAACTCGCGAACGTACTCCTCGACCTTCAGTTGCCGAAACCCCGGCGCCCACAGCCGCTGGGACTTCGAGACCGCCACGACGAAGCCGACGCCTCGATCTTCCAGCATACGCCGAAACCGATAGTCGCCGCCGTACGCCTCGTCGGCCGTCACCCACCCGCAGGGCACGCCCGCGTCCAGGGCCCGCTCCAGCATCGCGGCCGCCAACGCGGGCTTGGTCGAGAACTGAACCGCCTCCGGCACTTTGGCCGCCCGCCGCCGATCGGCGTCGTCCGCCCACTCCTGCGGCAGGTACAACGCCCGGTCGATCAGGGCGTGGCCGCGGAGCGTCCGCAGGGCCAGGAACACGCCGATCTGACAGTTCTCGATTCGGCCGGCCGTGCCGGAATACATTCGTTTCACCCCGACCGACTTCGTCCCCTTCTTCAGGAAGCCGGTCTCGTCCACCTTCAGGAAGCCGGTCTCGTCCACGATCAGCACGGAGGCGTCGGCCTTCGCCCGATCTACTAAGCGTTCGACGGCGTAGTCCCTCAGGTCGTCTCGCACCTTGTCGGCGTCCCACCGGGCCCGGGCGACGAAGTGTTGCAGGTTCGTCAGTTTGGACTCCCCGACCTCCTCCGCCAATTGCCAGCCGTTCTTCCGCTCCACGCGGCCGATCAGGCCTCGCAAGTACTGGACGGCCCGGCCCCGCAACTCGGGCCGCCGGAACCGCGGCCCGATCCGGCCCGCCGCGGCGTCGACCTCGCGGACCCACCGACGGACCTCCCGCACCCCGACCGTGGACACCCCTTGAACTCCTTCGACGCAGGTCCCGGATCGCCCACACTTTCCGTGCGGAAGCCCTGATGTGCAACTATAGTACTAGGCTTGTAGCACCTCGCCCGAATCGACGGGGCGGGCGGCGACGAGGTGCGGCGTCTTTCGGGCGTCGCCCCGCTGAGCCGGCCGACCGGCCGACCGGCCGAACCGTCGAGCGTCGTGCCGATCGACCACGCGGGCAATTGTCCCGTCAGCGGGATCCCGGGCCGACCGAGGCGAACGGCGGGGCGGCGGGCCGTCACGCAGGCGTGCCGGCGCCGGCATCATCCTATCGGCCGCGAAGGATCGGGCTTACTCTTGAGTCGGCGGCAGCGATCGGAGTATCGCCAGCCAGGCGTCCATCCCGGCGCCCGACTTCGCGGAAACCTCCAGCGCCTCCATCCCCGGCCGGACCGTTTGAACGCTGCGGTGGGCGGCGGCGGCGTCGAACTCGGCGGCGGCGGCCAAGTCGGACTTCGTGATCACCGCCAGGTCCGCGGAGTGGAAGATCGTGGGGTACTTCCGCGGTTTATCCTCGCCCTCGGTGACGGAGAACAGCACCGCCCTCAGATCCTCGCCGAGGTCGAACGTCGCCGGGCAGACGAGATTGCCCACGTTCTCCACGAACAGGAAATCCAGCGCCTCCAGGTCCCAGCCGTCCAAGGCCCGCTCGACCATCTCCGCCTCCAGGTGGCAGACGGAGCCGGTGACGATCTGACGGACCGGCACGCCGGCCTCCGCCAGCCGGGCGGCGTCGTTCTCCGTCGCCAGATCGCCCACCAGCGCCGCGACGCGGTACTCGTCCCGCAGCGTGAACAGGGTCCGCTTGAGGAACGCGGTCTTCCCGGACCCGGGGCTGGAGACCAGACTGACGACGCGGACGCCCGCCGCCCGGAACCGCTCCCGCAGGGCGCGGGCGACAACGTCGTTCTGTTTGAGGACCTGTTGGCGGACCTGCACGAGCCGCGTGGTCACGGGGGCTCCTCGAGTTCCAGGGACGTGATCTCCAACTCCCGGCCGGAGACGACCTCGGCTGTCGGCGTGCCGCACCGGGGGCAACGCAGGTGCAGGATCGACTCGACGTCCGCGTCCTCCCGGCACCGCGGGCAGTGTACCGCGATCGGCGTTTCCTCGATCACCAGCCGGGCGGCGGCCAGCGGGGAGTCCGCCCGGGCGAACTCGAAGGCGGTCGCGAGCGCCTCCGGCACGGTCCCGGACAGCGGGCCCAGCGCCAAGTGTACCGCGACGACCCGCGCCCCGTCGTACCGGGCGGCCTCCTCCGCGGCAACGGCCACGACCCGCAGCGCGATCGACAGTTCGTGCATCGGTCCGGCCCTCACGCTTCGTCTCAGCAGATCCGCGGCAGCTGTTCGCCGGCGAGCGTCGGCACGACCCGCTCCCCGCCCACGACCGACCGCAGGACCACCCGGCCGGGGTCCGCGGCGACGACCTCGCCGACGACCGCCGCGTCCCGCCCCAGCGGGTCGGCCCGCAGCGCCGCCAGCACGGCGTCCGCCTCGGCGGGGGGGACGACGGCGATCAACTTCCCCTCGTTCGCCACGTACAGCGGGTCGAGCCCGAGCAGTTCGCAGGCCGCCGCCACCTCCGGCCGGACCGGGATCGCCGCCTCCTCGATCCGCACGCCGACCTCGGAGGCGGCGGCCAGTTCGTTCAGCGCGGCCGACAGCCCGCCGCGGGTTGGGTCGCGCATGCACCGCGTGGACGGGCCGGCGTGGAGCACGGCCCGGGCGAGGTCGTGCAGCGGGGCGGAGTCGCTTTCGAGGACCGTGTCGAACTCCAGCCCCTCCCGCACCGACAGCACGGCCACGCCGTGATCGCCGATCGTCCCGGAGACCAGCACGCGGTCGCCCGGCCGGGCGTTGCGGATCGACAGCGCCCGCCCCGCCGGCACGCGGCCGACGCCGGAGGTCGTGATGAAGACGCCGTCGGCGCCGCCCCGGTCCACGACCTTGGTGTCGCCGGCGACGAGGGCGACGCCGGCCCGGTCGCAGGCCTGGCCCATGGAGGCGACGATCCGCTCCAGGTCGGCCATCGGCAGACCCTCCTCGAGGACGAACGCCGCCGAGAGGTACAGCGGGACGGCCCCGCCGACGGCCAGGTCGTTCACCGTGCCGTGCACCGCCAGCGAGCCGATGTCCCCGCCGGGGAAGAACAGCGGGCGGACCACGAAGGCGTCGGTCGTGAAGGCCAGCCGCGGCGCCGCCCCGCCGGGGGCGCCCTCGCCCCACGGCAGGACCGCCTGATCCTCCAGTGCCGCGAGCGTGTCGTTACGGAAGGCCGGGAGGAACAGCCGGTCGATCAGGTCGGCCGTCAACCGGCCGCCGCTGCCGTGGCCTAGTAGGATGCGGTCGCCATCGGTCCGCGGCAGCGGGCAGGCAAGCCGGGAGGGGTCGGGGAGGTCAGGCACCCGCCGCCCCCGTCGTCGGGTCCGTCTTCGCAGGATTCCGCCCCCGGTGCGGGGCGTAATGGTAGTAGGCGGCGCAGGCGCCCTCGGAGGAGACCATCGTCGCCCCCAACGGCCGCTCCGGCGTGCAGGTCGTGCCGAACTCCGGGCACTCGGGCGGCTTCTTGAGGCCCTGCAGGATCAGTCCGCTGAGGCAGTCAGTCGACTCGCCGCCAGCGGCCTGCCGGAGGGGGAACCGCTGGGCGGCGTCGAACTGTGCGTAGGCCGGGGCGAGGCGGAGGCCGCTGGCGGGGATCTTGCCGATGCCCCGCCACATACGATCCGTCACCTCGAAGACTTCCTCCAGTAGCCGGCGGGCGGACGGGTTGCCGTCCTCCGGGACGGCCCGGGCATACCGGTTCTCCACGCCGGTCCGCCCCGCCTCCAGCATCGAGACGCAGCGGAACACGCCCTCCAGCAGGTCTAGCGGTTCGAACCCCGTCACCACGACCGGCACGTCGAACCGCCGGGACAGCCCTTCGTACTCCGCGCAGCCCATCACGCTACACACGTGGCCCGGGCCGAGAAATCCCCGAACACGGTTTGTGGGGGAAGAAAGAATCGCGGCCATCGCCGGCGGGACCAGAACGTGGGAGACCAGCGCCGCGAAGTTCGTGATCCCCAGCCGCTGCGCCTGCCGCACGGCCATGGCGTTCGCCGGGGCGGTCGTCTCGAACCCGACCGCGAAGAACACGACGGTCCGGTCCGTGTTCCGCCGGGCGATCCGCAGGCAGTCGAGCGGGGAGTAGACGATCCGCACGTCCCCGCCGTCGGCCTTCACCCCGAACAGGTCGCCCCGGCTCCCGGGTACGCGGAGCATGTCGCCGAAGGAGCAGAAGATCACGTCCGGACGGGCGGCGATCTCGTGGGCGTGATCCAGCAGTTCCACCGGCGTCACACAGACCGGGCAGCCCGGGCCGTGCACCAGTTCGATCTCCGGCGGCAGCATCTCGCCCAGGCCGTACCGAGCGATCGCGTGGGTCTGCCCGCCGCAGACCTCCATGACCGTCCACGGCCGCGTCGTGACCCGCCGGAGCGCCCGCCGCAACGTCTCCGCCGCCCGCGGGTCGCGGTACTCCTCCCGAAACTTCATTGCCCGGCCTTCCCGTCGGCGTCCGCCGGCCGGCCCTGCATGCGGTCCGGCCCGTCCCCGTCGGCGGCGCCGTCGTCGGCGCCGGTACGGAGTTCTTCCAGTTCGCCCAACTCCTCGAGCAGGGCGAAGACCCGCGTCGCCTCCGCCTCGTCGATCACCGACAGTGCGAAGCCGACGTGTACCACGACGTAGTCGCCCGGCCGCACTTCGGGGACGTGCTCCAGGCAGACGCGCTTGCGGACGCCGCCGAAGTCGGCCGTGCCCATCAGGAGGTCGTCCTCCCGAAACGTCTCGGCGACGCGGCCGGGGATGCCCAGGCACATGGCGAACGACTTTCGACGCGGGGACGAAGGCGGACAGGTTTCCATGCTCCCGATCGCCGGGCGGCGGGCAAGACTCCTCAACGTTGCTCCGGCGAATCCCGCGCCGCCGCGACGGCGAGTTGGCCGAGGCTCAGCCCGCCGTCGCCGGGCGGGGTGAGGCGGTGGCGGAGGACGCGGAAGCCGTCGCGCTCCAGCCGGGCGGTCGCTCCGGCGGTCAGCAGGGCGTTCTGAAAGACGCCGCCGCTGAGCGCGACCCGGTCCAGCCCAGTCGTCGCCCGCAGGCGGCGGCAGACGTCCGCGATCATCTCCGCCGCCGCGTCGTGGAACCGCCGTGCGATCCGCCCGCGGTTCACGCCGCGGCCGAGGTCCCCCGCCGCCGCCCGGACGACCGGCCGGGCGTCGACGACCCGCGGCGACACATCGCCCGGGAGCGGTTCGAGCAGGGCGAAGCGATAGCCGGCGGACGGGTCCGGTTCGGGGCCGGCGGCGTCCGCGAGGCGTTCCAGCTCCGCCGCCGCCTGACCCTCGTAACTCGTGCGGTCGCGGACCCCGAGCAGGCCGGCGACGGCGTCGAACAGCCGACCGACGCTGGAGGTCGGCGGGGCGTTCACCCCGCGGTCGAGCATCCGCCCCACGATCTGGAGAGCGGTCGGGGCGATCCGCGGCTCCAGCGGCGACAGGTCGCAGCCGGCGTCGAGCAGGTGGGCCGCCGCCGTCCGCCACGGCTCGCGGACCGCCCGCGCCCCGCCCGGCATCGAGACGTACCGCAGATGGGCGACCCGCCGGACGGTTCGGCAGTCGCCGACCAGAAACTCCCCGCCCCAGATCGCCCCGTCGGTCCCGAACCCGGTCCCGTCGAACACGACGCCGATCGCCGGCCCGGTCAGCCCGTGCTCCGCCAGACAGGCGGCGAGGTGGGCGTGGTGGTGTTGGACCGGCACGAGTTCCAGCCCCTCGCGGGCCGCCCGCTCCCGGGCGTAACGGGTCGAGGCGTAATCCGGGTGCAGGTCGTGGGCGATCCGCTCCGGCCGGACGCCGAACAGGCGTTCGTAGTGGGCGACGTCCTCCTCGAAGGCCCGGACGGCGGCCAGACCGTCCAAGTCGCCAAGGTGATGACTGAGCAGCGCCTGCCGGCCGCGGCCGAGGGCGAACGTCGCCTTCAACTGCCCCCCGACCGCCAGCGTCGGCCGGCCGCAGGCGACCGGCAGGTCCAGCGGCCGCGGCACGTCCCCGCGGGAGCGCCGCACCGGCTGCTCCGCCCCGGCGATCCGCCGCGTTACGGAGTCGTCGCACCGCACCTGAATCGGGCGGTCGTGTGTCAGGAACAGGTCCGCGATCCCCGACAGGCGGCTGAACGCTTCCTCGTCCCGGTGGGCGATCGGTTCGTCGGAGCGGTTCCCGCTCGTCATCACCAGCAGCCCGCCGCCGACAGACCGCATGAGCAGATGGTGCAACGGGCTGGGAGGAAGCGTCACTCCCAGCGACGGGCTCCCCGCCGCGACGCCCGCGGCGATCACGGCCCCCGCCCGCGGGCGGAGCAGCACGATCGGGCGCCGCGGCGACCGGAGTAGGTCCGCTTCCCCCCCGTCCACCTCGCACAGAGCGCGCGCTGCGGCGAGGTCGGCGGCCATTATTGCCAGCGGTTTCTCCTCCCGGCCCTTCCGCCGTCGCAGATCGGCCACTGCGGCGTCGTTCCGGGCGTCGCAGACGAGGTGGTAGCCGCCGACGCCCTTCAGCGCCCCGATCCGCCCCGCCCGCAACGCCGCGGCGAAGGCGTCGAGCGGGGCGTCGTTCGGCGCCGGACGCCCGGCCGCGTCCCGCAGTTCAAGCCGTGGCCCGCAGCGGGGGCAGGCGATCGGCTGGGCGTGGAATCGGCGGTCGGCGGGATCCTCGTACTCCGCCCGGCAGTCGGGGCAGAGGGGGAAGCCGGCCATCGTCGTGCGGGGCCGGTCGTACGGCAAGCCGGTCGCGATCGTCAGCCGCGGCCCGCAATTCACGCAGTTGATGAACGGATAGCCGAACCGGCGGTCCGCGGGGTCGAACAGCTCCCGCAGGCAGGCGTCGCAGGGGGCCGTGTCCGGCGGCAGGCAGGGCGCCGCGGCGGCGTCCGGTTCGCTCGGTTCGATGCGGAAGCCGACCTCCCCACGCACCAGCCGCCGGGCGGTCGTGACGCCGTCGATCCGGGCCAGCGGCGGCGGGGATTCCGTCAGTTCATCCAAGAACTGCTCGATCACAGACCGGTCGCCTTCGACGACGACAACCGCCGCCCCGGCTCGGTTGCGAACCGACCCCGCCAGTCCCAGCCGGGTCGCCAGAGCGTGCACGAACGGCCGGAAACCGACGCCCTGCACCGTCCCGCAGACTTCAATTTCGCGGCGTTCCATCGCGGTTCGACTTGGAGCGGGGCGGGTCAGCCGGCGGGGAGAAGCGAACGGCGAATCCGCTCCGCCGCGGCGGCGACCGCCGCGACGACCGGCGGGGACGGGTCGGCGGTCGGTTCGCAGCGGCTCGCCTCCACCGTCCAGATTTCGACCTGGGCCGGCAGCGTCTGCATCTCCGCGGCAAGGGCGAGGACGGCGGGGAGGGACACGCCGTGCGTGTCCCGCGTGCGCCGCTCCGCCAGCTCCGGCGCCGGCCAGACGAACCGCCGGACGCGGCCGGGGCGGCCGGCGGGCTCGGCGGCGTCGCAGAGGATCAGCCGCTCCACCCCGTCGAGCCAGTCCAGCAGGTTCAGCGGATGCCGGGCCTGCTGAACGGCGAGGCCCGGCACTCGCTCTGCCAACCGTTCGACGAGGAGCCAGCCGGCCCGGTCGTCGCCGTGGGCGCTGCCCAGGCCGATCGCCAGCGTGCCGCCCATCAGCCGCGGTCCAGTTCCAGCCGCAGGAAGTGGGTCGCGCAACTGATGCACGGGTCGTAGCTCCGCACGAGCCGCTCGCAGTCGTGGGCGACGGCGGCGTCGTCGGTCCCGTTCTCGGCGGCGAGGATTCCCGGCAGGAACTCCGCGAGGTCCCGTTCGATTTGCCCCTGGTTCTGGGAGGTCGGCGGCACGATCTGGGCGGCGGCGATCTTGCCGTCGGCGTCGGTGCGGTAGCGGTGATAGAGCAGGCCGCGGGGGGCCTCCGTCGCCGCCCGGCCCTCGCCGGCCCGCGGCTCGTAGGCGATGCGGGACGGCCGCGGCGGCGTGTAGTTGCGGAGGATCCCCAACGCCTCCTCGTAGGCGTGCACCACCTCCAGGCAGCGGGCGACGATCGAGCGGAACGGATTGAAGCAGGGCCAGTCGACGCCGACCTCGCCCGCCAGCCGCCGCGCCGTCGGGGAGAGCCGGTCGAGGTTCAGGTTCACCCGGGCGAGCGGGCCGGTGAGGTAGCTGGTCCCGCCGTCGACCCGCACCGCCTGCAACGCGGTGGAGTGCGGGACCTGCCGTTCCACGAACTCCTCCTCAAAGCGATCGACCGGCGTGCTGCGGCCGTCGGTGGAGGCGATCGTCCCCTCGTTCATCGGGTATTCGTCCGGATGCGTCAGGGCGACCATCTCGCAGGCCGGGGCGAAATCGGGGAAGTCGAAGCCGGCGACCCAGCGGGCCGTCTCGACGGCGGCTTGCAGGTTTCGCTCAAAGTGCGGGATCAGTTCGACTACCCGGTCCCGCCGCGGCGCCCGGTAGAAGCCGCCGACCGCCACGTTGACCGGGTGGATGGCCCGGCCGCCGAAGGTCGCCAGCAGTTCGTTGCCCGCCTTTTTCAGTTCCATCCCGCGGCGGAACGCGTCGGGGTGGTCCCGGGCCATCTCCAAGCCGCTCGGATACCCGAGGAAGTCCGGCGCGTGCAGCAGGTGGACGTGCAGTCCGTGGCTCTCGATCCACTCCCCGCAGTAGATCAGCCGACGGAGCGCCCGGATTTCCGGGGAGACCGTCACCCCCAACGCGTCCTCCAACGCGTGGACGGAGCTCATCTGGTAGGCGACCGGACAGATCCCGCAGATCCGGGCGGTGACGTCCGGCACCTCCTCCAGCGGCCGGCCGCGGAGGAACGCCTCGAACATTCGCGGCGGCTCGTAGATGTTCAGCTCCACCGTTTCGACCCGCCCGTCCTTCAGCCGGACGTGCAGCGCCCCCTCCCCCTCGACGCGGGTCAGGGCTTGGATGCGGATGCTGCGTTCGCTCACGGGGCGTCTCCGGTTGCGGGTTCGGCCGGCGGGCGGGCTTCCAGCCGGTCGCTCGCTTCGCGGAACGCCGGGGCGAACCCGTTGAAGTTGCGCAGCAGCGGGACGAGCTGGGCCGGGGGAGAGCCGTGGGCGACGAACCAATCGGTGAGGCTCTGGAGGTTCGGCTGGGTTTTCGGCCCGAAGCACCCGTAGCAGCCGCGGTCGCACCCCGGGCAGAGGGCCCCGCAGCCGGCCTGGGTCACCGGGCCGAGGCACGGTTCCCCCCGGGCCACGGTGACGCAGACGTGCCCCCGCCGCTTGCACTCCAGGCACACGGAGTGTGCCGGAATCCGCGGCCGGCAGCCCCGCAGCAGGTCGCCGATCGCCCCCACCAGTTGCCGTGTGTCGACCGGGCAGCCGCGGAGTTCGAAGTCCACGCGCACGTGGTCCTGGACCGGCGTGGAGGTGGCGAGGGTGCGGATGAACTGCGGCGAGGGGTACACGGCCCGGACGAACTCCTTGCAGTCGGCCCAGTTCCGGAGGGCCTGGATCCCGCCGGCGGTGGCGCAGGCGCCCATCGTCATCAGCGTCTTCGACTCCGCGCGGATCTGTCGGATGCGGGCCTCGTCCTCCGCGGTGGTGATCGAGCCCTCCACCAGCGCCAGGTCGTACGGGCCGGGGTCGAGTCGGCTGCTGGCCTCCGGGAAGAAGGCGACGTCGAGCTCGCCGGCGATCGCGAGCAGTTCGTCCTCGGCGTCCAGCAGCGCCAGTTGGCAGCCGTCGCAGGAGGCGAACTTGAACACGCCCAGTCGCGGTCGCATCGCTCAGAGGTCCTTCACCGGGAGGAACGGGGCGAGGCGGTCGGACCGCAGCACCGGGCCGTCCTTGCAGAGGAACTGCGGGCCGAACTGGCAGTGGCCGCACAGGCCGATCGCGCAGTTCATGTTCCGCTCCATGTTCAGCCAGATCCGCTCCCCCGGGACACCGCGGCCGCGGGCGCTTCGGAGGGCGTACTCCATCATCACGTCCGGGCCGCACAGCAGCGCGACCGTCTCCCGCGGCCGCGGCAGCGGCGTGCGGTCGAGCAGCAGCGTGACCACGCCGACGTGCCCGTCCCAGCCCGGCGTCGCCCGGTCCACCGTGACCTCCACCCGCGCCCCGCGGTCGGACCACGCGGCGTACTGCTCCCGGTACAGCAGGTGTTCCCGGCTGCGGGCCCCGCAGAGGATCGTCAGCCGCCCGAAGTCGTCCGGCTCCTTCAGGATCAGTTCGATCAGCGGCCGCAGCGGCGCCAGCCCGAGGCCCCCGGCGACGAGGACCACGTCGCGGCCGCGGCATTCCTGCACCGGCCAGCCGACGCCGAACGGCCCCCGCAGGCCGAACGTGCCGCCGACGCCCAGGCCCGCCAGCGCCCGCGTGACGTTCCCCGCCGTGCGGACGGTGTGAATCAGCCGCCCGTCCGGCCGCGGCAACGCGCTCAAAGAAATCGCCGACTCCCCGATCGCCGGCAAATACAGCATGTTGAACTGCCCGGGGCGAAACTCCGGCGGGCCGGCGGCGTCCGCGTCGACGAACTCCAGCGAGTAGGTCGTCACGCCGGGCGTCTCCGGCCGCGTCGCGGCGATGCGCACCGCCCGCACGGCCCAGGGGTCGAAGTCCTGAGCGGCGGGGACCGGGATCGCGGCGGCGGGCGTCACGACGGCTCGCCCCGGATGGCGGCGACTTCCTCGGTCAGGTCGATGCCGACCGGGCACCAGGTGACGCACCGTCCGCAGCCGACGCAGCCGGACGTGCCGAACTGGTCGTGCCAGGAGGCCAGCTTGTGAGTGAGCCACTGCCGATAGCGGGACCGCACGTCCCCGCGGACGACGCCGCCGTTCATGTAGCTGAAGTCGGAATTGAAGCAGGAATCCCACTCTCGGCGCCGCTCGACGTGCTCGCCCCGAACGTCGCTGACGTCCGAGACGGAACTGCAAAAACAGGTCGGGCAGACCATCGTGCAGTTCGTGCATGAGAGGCACCGGGTCGCCGTCTCCGCCCAGCGGGGGTGCTCCAGGTTCGACAGGAGCAGGCCGCGGACGTCGGTCGTGTCGAGTCGTTTGGAGATCTGCTCGACGGCCCGTTGCCGCTCGGCCTCGGCGGCGTCCCGTTCCTCCGCGGCGGCGTCCCGCGGGGAGAGCCCGCGGAGCAGTTCGCCGCCGCGGTCGCTGCCGACCTCGATCGTGAACCCGTCCGGCAGTTCCGTCAGCGCGAGGTCGTACCCGCCCCGGCAGCGGGGGCCGGTCTCCGTCGACGTGCAGAAGCAGGTCGCCGCGGCGCCGGTGCAGTTCGCCGCGATCAGCAGAGCCCGTTCCCGCCGCCGCTTGTAGATCGGGTCGACGTACGGCCCGTGCAGGAAGGTGCGGTCCTGCACGGCGATCGCCGCCAGTTCGCAGGCCCGCACGCCGAGGAACGCGAGCGGCGGGGCATCGTCCGCGACGGTCTCGAACCGCCACCGCCCGTCGTCCTGATCAGCCTTCGCCACGACGGCGTCCGGGGGGAACAGGAAACGCTTCCACGACTGCGGGCCGATCGTGTACCCGAAGTACCGGTCCTCCCCGGGCACGAGCCGGTACTCGCCGGGGGCCTGGGCGTCGGCCCAGCCGCGGGGGAGGGCGTCGACGGATGCGATCTCGTCGAGGATAACCGCCGCCTGGTCGACCGTCGGGCCGATCACCCGGTAGCCGTCCGCCCGCAGGGCGTCGATCAGGCCCTGCAACCCGGCCCTCGGCAGGAAGAACTCGGTCGCGGAAGGAACGGTCATGCGGTCGCCGCGGGCGGGGTCGTTTCCGCGTAGAAGTCGAGCAGTTGCAGCCGCGTGGCGATCAGCCGCGCCGACAGCGCCGCCGCGAGCTGCCGCATGAGATGATACCCGGCCTTGGGGTCGGCCTCACAGAGCCGCCGCACCTCGGCGGCCGGCAGGACGACGGCGACGGTCTCCTCGGCGGTCGTCGCCCGGGCGGTCATCGCCCCCTCGCCCAGGAACGGCGACCAGCCGAGCAGCTCCCCCGGCCCGACCGTGAGCAGCGGCACGTCGCCGCGCCCCGGCACGTGCATGTCGAGCCGCACGTCTCCGCGTTCGACGAGATACACCTGCGGGTGCGCCTCCCCTTCCGCGAACAACATGGTCCCCGGGGGGAAGGACTGCGTCCGGGCCGCCCGCGCGAGCGCCCCGCGGACCCGATCCGGGAGCGGCCGGGCAAAGCGGTGCCCCTCCAGGACGGCGTCCGGGGCCGAGGCGTTCGCGGGGACAGCGGGGTCGGCGAGCGGCGGCTGCGGCCGGGTCATTTGGACGGACAGGGGGTCTGGGGTGCGGGATAAAGGGGGCCGCGGGACGGGAACGTCTCAACCCCGACCGCCGCGGTGCAGCCAAACGGGCCGGGCACTGTGCCGCAATACGAAGCGTGTCACGCTGCCCACCAGGAACCGGGTGAAGGCGTTGTGCCCCTTGTCCGCCACGACGAGCAGGTCGGCGTCCTCCAACTCGGCCCGGTCGCAGAGGGCGTCGCCGACGTGATCGGTCTCGGCCACCTCGGTCCGCACGTCGAGGCCGCGGTCGCGGAACGGCAGCGAGGCCAGTTCGACGGAGATCCCCGCCCGCTCCCGCTCGGCCCGGATCATCGCCTCGTAATCCCCGGTCGGCAGCACGCCGGGCCAGTCGGCGGCGGCCCAGTCCGGCGCGACTGGCAACACGAAGCTCAGCAGCGTGACGCGGGTTTGCGGCGGCCAGTCGAACTCAGCGATCGCCCGCGCCGCCGACCGCGAGGCCGGCGACCCGTCGCAGCCGACGATCACCCGGGGCGGGCGGTCCGGGGGCCCCGCGTCGCCGCCGGTGCGGTCCGCTTCGTCGATCGTCGCCCCGGGGGCGTTCGTGCCTCGCACGATCAGAACCGGGCAGGCGGCGTGCGTGGCGACCCGGTCCGAGACCGACCCCAGCAACGCCCGCTCCACGGCCCCGTGGCCGACGGCGCCGGTCACGATCAGATCGGCACCGAACCGCCCCGCCTCCGCCAGCGTTTCCTCGGCGGGCAACCCGTGGCGGACGCTGACGCTCACCTGCTCCGTGAGGCCGGCGAACGCCTCCGCCTCCTCCTTCAGGGCCGCACGGGCCGCGTCCCGCGCCCCGACAAATAACGCCGGCCACTCGTCGTCGAAGTGAAACGTGAGCGGCCCGACGGGCAACTCGACGGTCTGCACCAGGCGCACCACGGGCGGCTTCGGGAACGGCAGCCGGGCGAGGAAGCGGGCGGCCCGCTTCGCCGGCCGCGAAAGGTCCGTCGCCAGCAACACGCGGCTCGACGCGGCGGAGACTCCGGGGTCGTTCATGGTCGATCTCGGTCTAACGGGGAACAGCGCCGGCAGGGAAATTCGCCCGCGGACCGCCGGAGCCCGTACGCAGGCTTCGTACCACCGCGGCGTTTCCCCGGATTCTCCGGAAAAAACCCGCCGCGGCGCGCCCGAACGCACGCCAGAAGTGCGATTCCGCACCGGGGCGGACGGTCGCCGCACGCCGCCCCGGACGTCTCCGCAATCGACTGAGAATGTTGGCCGACGGGGAACCTCAGCCGGCCGGGGGCGGACCGGGGCGTTCGGCGGCGTCGCACAGCGGGGGGCTGTCGGTCGGCTCGGCGAGGAGGTCCGCGAGGGTCGCCGACCCCAGCGCCTCCCGCACCCCCGCGATCGCCCGGTCCAGCCGGGCGTGCAGCGGGCAGAGCCGGACCCCGTGCGACGGCAGGTCGAGCGGACACGTCTCGATGCGGCGGACCGGGTCGACGGCGTCCACGACCGTCAGGATCGTGACCTCCGTCGGCGGGACGGCCAGCGTGTAGCCCCCGCCGACGCCCCGCCGCGACCGCACCAGCCCGGCCCGCACCAACTGGGTCATCACCTTCGACAGGTAGGGCCCGGGCACGCGGGCGGCGTCCGTGAGGTCCCCCAGCGGAGTAGCGTCGGGGTGCCGGTCAGCCAGTAGGACCGCCGCCCGGAGTGCATATTCGGCCGTCTGCGTTAGCACGTCACGCCTTTCGGAAGCTCTATTGCAGACATCGGTATCTGGAAGTCTGATGGGTGCCGCGGTCGGGCGGAACTCCGGCCCGGCCGCGGCCTTCCAGCCTAGACGCCGACCCTCGCCCGGAACGCCCCCATGTCCGCCCCCGCGCCCGATTCATCCCCCGCCGGCGCCCCCGCCGGGGCGCCGCCGATGCAACACGTCGACGAGTCGCGGCTGGAGTCGGACCTTGCTTATCGGTTCGAGTACCTCGCCGACTTCGTCGGCTTCGGCGAGGAGGACGTCGCCGCCGTGCACGGCTCCGCGGGGGCCCTAGGGCCGCTGGTGCCGGGGCTCGTCGACGCCGTCTACGACAAGCTGTTCGCCTACGACGCGACGAGGCGGCACTTCGTCCCCCGGCAGCACGGCTACGAGAGGGAGGTCCCGGCCGACCTGAACTTCCTCACGACGGAACACGAGATGATCGCCTTCCGCAAGCAGCACCTGGGTCGCTACCTCACGCGGTTGGTGACCCGCCCCTACGACGGGGAGATGGTGAAGTACCTCGACTTCGTCGGGGCGATGCACACGCCGCACGCCGGCAACCCGCACCTGAACGTGCCTCTCGTGCAGATGAACGCCCTGATGGGGTTCGTCAGCGACGCCCTGACGGCGACGATCTGCGGACTGGGGCTGGAGCGGGACGCGGAGGTCGCCGCCCTGCGGGCGTTCGGCAAGTTGCTGTGGATCCAGAACGACCTGATCAACCGGCACTACGCCGCGGCGCCGGGGCCGGCCGCCGCCTGAGAGATCGGCCCCGGCTCAGTCGTCGTCCAACAGGACGCGGACGGCGGGCGTTTCGAGGTCGTCGAACTGGCCGCGGCGGATGCACCACAGGCAGCCGGCGAGCCCGCCGCCGCCCAGCAGCAGGGCGGCGGGGAGGGCGACGTACAGAACGCTCATCGGTTCGGCTCGCTTCCGTGGGCGGGGGGATCGGCGGGAAACGTGCGGGCGGCGAACGCCAGCCCGGTGACCAGCAGCGAACTGACCGGCATCAGCGCCGCCGCCCCCAGCGGGCCGACGACCCCGACGGCGGCCCCGGCGGTCGCCAGCAGGTTGTAGCCCAGCGAGACCAGCAACAGCCGGCGGACGGCCCGGACCGTCGCCCGCGCAGCCTCCAGCAGCGCCGGCACGTCGGCCGGCCCGCCGGGGCAGAACGCCGCCGCGGCCTGCAGGCTGGCCTCCGCGGCCCCGGCGGCGGCGATTCCCACGTCCGCGGCGGCGAGCGCCGCGGCGTCGTTCACCCCGTCGCCGACGAACACGGCCGGCGGCCCGCCCCCGGACGCGGCCCGGACGACCGCCAGCTTCTCCTCCGGCGAGAGCGCCCCGCGGGCGTCGGCGGGGTCAACCCCCGCCGACGCCGCGACCGCCCGCACCGCCGCGGGGGCGTCGCCGGACAACACGCCGACCCGCCACCCGCAGGCCTTAAGAGCGGCGACGGCGTCCGCGGCCCCCGGTCGCAGCCGGTCTCCCACGCCGAACGCGGCGACTGCCCTCGCCCCGCTCGACAGGAAGCCCGGCGACCGCCCCGCTGTCGCGAACTTGTCCGCCGCGTGGGTCAGTTCCTCCGGGACGAAGACGCCCTCGCTGGCCAGATAGGCCGCCGACCCGACCCGCACCATGACGCCCCCCACGATCCCGCGCACGCCCCGGGGGCCGTGCACCACGTCGCCGGCGGCCGGGACGGTCAGACCGCGGGCCGCCGCCGCCTCGCACAGGGCCCTGGCGACCGGGTGGACGCTCTCGGCCTCGACGGCGGCGGCGAGCGGGAGGGCGGACTCGTCGCCGGCCCATTCCGCCAGCGTCGGGCGGCCCTCGGTGAGGGTGCCGGTCTTATCGAACCAGATCGTGCCGGCCGCCGGCCCGCCGAGGCGTTCGAACAGGTCGCCCCGGCGGACGAGGATCCCTCGGTTCGCGGCCCGCCCCACCGCGACGGCGATCGCCAGCGGGGTCGCCAGCGACACCGCGCAGGGGCAGGCGACCACCAGCACGGCGACGGCCCGGCGGGCCGCCTCCGCCGCCGACCCCGTCGCCGCCCCCACCGCGGCGGCGGTGACCCCCGCGGCCAGCAGGACGGCGAGCACGAACCACGCCCCGACCCGGTCCACCCGCCGCACCAGCGGCGTGCGGGCCGACAGCGTCTCCCCCACCAGCCGGCTCAGCCCCGCCACCCGGGTCGCACCGCCGGTCGCCTCGCACCGCACCCGGACCGTCCGCGTGAGGTTCCGCCCGCCCGCGGCGACCGCGTCGCCGGGGGCCGCCGGGACGGGGTCGGCCTCGCCGGTCAGCAGGGAACGGTCCAGTTCTGTCTCGCACTCGGTCAGCACGCCGTCGGCCGGGGCGACCTCGCCGGGCCGCACCTCGACCACGTCCCCGGGCGCCAGGTCCGCGGCTCGAACCGGCCGCACGGCGCCGTCGGTCCCCACGCGGCGGGCCAGCGGCGGACGCAGGGCGGCCAGCGCCCGCACCGCCGCCGCCGCCCGCCTCTGCCCGCGGGCCTGCAACTCCCGGCCGAGTAGCAGAAAGAACACCAGCCCGCAGACCGAGTCGAACCATACCTCCGGGACCCCGGCGCCGAAGGGCGTCGTCGCCAGTTCGACCGCCCCGGCGCCGGCCCCGGCGGCGAGGCCGACGGCGATCGGCAGGTCGATGTGCGGCGTGCGGGTCCGCACGGACGCCCACCCCGACCGCAGAAAGACCCGCCCCGGTCCCAGCACCGCGGCCGTCGCCAGCGCTGTGCCGAACGCCGCCAGGTACCACCCGTGCTCCGGCGCCAGGGAGCCGTCGCGGCCGGCGTACAGGGCGACCGCCAGCCACATCGCGTTGGCAAAGCAGAACCCCGCCGCGGCGATCCGGCGGAGCCGAACCGGGCGGTCCGGGTCGTCGGTCAGTTCATCCCCGCTCGCCGGGTCCGGCAGCGGACGCAGGACGTAGCCGAAGGCCACCAGCGACCGGGCAATCCGCGACAGCGTGGTCCGGGTCGGATCGAACGTGATCTCGCACCGCCGCCGGGGCAGGTCCACGCGGGCCTCCAGCCACCCGTCGACCAGCGGGACGCTCCGCTCGATCAGCCAGGCGCAGGCGCCGCAGTGCAGGCCGTCGACGGCGACGGCGACCGCCCGGGCGCCGTCCGCCAGGTCCCGGGCGTTCGCGCCGTGCACGGCCGGCTCGTCTAACTCGGCGAAGCGGTCGGCGGCCGGGGCCGCGTCCCGCTCCGGCCGCGTCGCCCAGCCGCCCAGCCGGTCGCGGAGGGCGTAGTAATCGCCGAGGTCCCACTCGTGGATCAGCGCGTACGCCCCGCGGCACCCGGGGCAGCAGAACGCCGGCCCCGCGGCGACCGCCGGTGCCGGCAGCCCGCAGTGGGCGCAGGCCGTCGGGCCGGCCGGTTCGCGGGTCGCGGCGGCGTCCAGCGGGGCGGGGGGCGGGGCGAGGAGGGCGCTCATCGGTCGGGGCCCCCGTCGGCCCAGTTCCCGCTCCGTGCGGTGCAGTGCGGGCAGCAGGCGGGCGGTTCGGCGGTCGTCGCCGCGAGGCGTTCGACGGCGGCGGGCTCGGCCCGGGCGGCGGCCAGCAGCGGGGCGAAGTCCGCGTGGGCCCGGCCTGCGGAGGTGTAGAGCCCCGCCGCGGCCAGCGTTCCCGCCGTCACCCACCGGCCGGCAGCCGGCCAGCGGACGAGCGGGGCGGACAGCAGCGTGAGCCCTGACAGCCACGGCACGGTTCCAACCCAGAACGCCGCCATCACCGCCGCCCCGCCGACCGCGGCCCCGGCGCCCGCCGCCACGGCGGCGAAGGCGTACAGCCACCCGCACGGCAGCAGCACGGTCACCGCCCCCACCGCCGCCGGTTTCAACCCGGACGGAAGGAAGTTGATGGTCGGCCGGGCCTTCGCGACGAACCGGGCGACGGCCCCCGGCCCGGCCGCGCACGCCGCCCGCCGCGGCCAGACTTTCCAGACAGCGATCCCGATCAACAGCACGCCCGCGGCCCGCGAGGCGTTCACCGGCAGCCCGACGGCGTGGCCGGAGGCGTCCGCCGCCCGGCCCAGCAGCCCGGCGAGCGCCCCGACGGCGAGGTACGTCGCCAGCCGACCGAGGTGGTACGCGGCCAGCCGCCCCGGCCGCACCCGACCGTCGGCCGTACCGGCCCACAGGGCGAACGGCCCGCACATCCCGGCGCAGTGCAGCCCGCCCAGCAGGCTCGCGGCGGCCACGGCGAGGAGCAGCGTCGTCATCGTCCCGCCCCCCCGTTCCCAGTAGGACGGGCGGTCCCGGTCGGACGGGCAGTCGGATTGGTCTCCATCACGCGGGCTTCGGCGTCCGGCAGGGGGCGCTCGCCGCCGTCGGACAGTGCCGTCGTCACCGCCGCGTACCCCAGCCCGAGTTGAGCCAGCAGAAACAGCGTGACGAACACCCCCCACCGCCAC